>CAYSON010000007.1:0-18758 GCA_964432635.1 uncultured Desulfopila sp. | reverse complement strand
GGGCAAGCAGCTCCTGCAGGGAGCCTTGGAGCGTGGCTTTCTCCCGGAGCTGGGCAGCTCATCCTTGCGCTTTGCCCTGATGTGGGCAAATCGCATGCCGCGTCGGGTTTTGCCGGTCAAGGACCGCGAGGCGGCGCTGATTGACCCGCAGCGCCTGGTTTATACCGATCCCGTCGACTTTCTCGACTTTATCCGCCATATCGGCGAGCGCTATTTTTCCCACCGCAACTATCTGCGCCTGGGTGGCGCCGCCTATCTCTCCATCTTCGACACCACCTTTTTCCTGCGCCAGCTCGGTCTCGATACGGCGCGTCAGGCCATCGCCGAGGCCAGACTGTGGCTGGAGAGAAACGGGCTCGGGCCGTTGCATCTGGCGGCCATCGATCCGCTGCCCGAGCATCTGCCGCTGCTGGCCGGGCTCGGCTTTGATTCAGTGACCCACTACGTCTTTTTACCCGAGTGGAAGGGGCCGTGGCTGCAGGACTACGGCGAGATGGCGGAGCGCCGGGCCGGGCAGTGGCCGTAGTATCAGCGGGCTTGCCCCTTGCCCTATTGCCCGTCGGTATGTACGGGCTGGGATGCCACTGCGCGCGGCAGTCAGTTCGGCCGCGAGAAGCCGCGCCGCTATCCGTGGTGGCCGATCGTTACCGAGAGCAGTCCGCCGGCCTTTGGCACCGCCTTGCGCCGCGCCCTGCGCTGGGCCCGGGAGCATGGGGCGCCCTGCTGCCATATCGCCTCATGGAACGAGTGGAGCGAAGGACACTATCTCGAACCGGACCATGAGTACGGCTACGGTTGGCTCGAGGCGGTGCGGGAGGCGCGTGGTGCAGAGTGAGTGGACCTTTTTCAGTGTCGACGTGGAGTTGACCAACATCTGCGGGGAGAACTGCCGGATGTGCCCGAGGGAGAGGTTGCGTCGGCCGATCGGGTTTATGAGCGAGGAGGTCTTTGAACGGGTTTTGGCATTGGCCCATCGTTTTTCCAGCCGTATCACCTTTTCCGGCTTCGGCAACCCCACGCTCCATCCACGCTGGGGGGAGTATCTCGACCTGGTGCGCGCCGCCGGTCTACCGGCCGGGCTGGTGCTGCACCCCGGAACCCTTGATGGCGAGACGCTCGAGGAGCTGCGACAGCATCCGCCCTCCCATATGGAGATTTCCTTTCCCTCGATCGATCCGCAGTGGTTTGCCCGGCTCTGCCCGAATAGCGAGTTTGTCACTGCTCTTCAGCGGGTGGAGATGCTGCACCGGTTAAACCTGGCGCCGATGGTCTGCGTTGGTTTGGAGATGCCGGGTCGGCCCGAATCGGCCAAGGAGTACCGTGACTTCTGGAAGAAGCGGGGGATACGCAGCCGCATCTTTCCCTGCCATTCCCGCGGCGGTCATCTCCAGGACCGCGACTTACTGCGCGCAAAACCGGTTCATTGCATGAGCTGCGGTCTGCTCGCCGTGCACGGCTTCATTGCCTGGAACGGCGAGGTACTGGCCTGCTGCCACGATCTCGACGGCACCACCCGCTTCGGCAGCGTGGTCGACGACTCGCCGGAAGACATTGCCAGCCGCAAGGCCGCCCTGGCGGTCGATACCCCCTGGCAGCAGTGCCCGCGCTGCGACGAGTTTCGCAAGGGCTGGCTACTGCCCACCGGCCCGTGCCCCGACAGTCCCGAGGCGCGTGGTCGTTATCTGGCCGGGCTCACCAAAAGCGCTGGTCATACTTAGGGGCCGTTAAGAAATAACTCGCACTTTCCTCCACATTTCTTTACGGCCCCTTATGCCGCAAAGCATGCTGATTTGTAGGAGTTCTTTCTGGACGACGGCTTAGCGCCACTCCGCCGGCTGGGCGAAGCGCGATCCCCGTTCCGCCCGTTCCAGAATCTCCTGGGCCTCGACGCAGAGGGTGGCGGTGGGGTGAATAGTCAGCCGCTTGATGCCGATCGGCTCGCCGGTCATCTCGCAGTAGCCGTAGCTGCCGTCGTTGATCCGCGACAGGGCTCGATCAATCAAGGTGATTTGTCCGCGATGCCGCTTCAACCCCTCCAATTCGGCGTTGATCTCGCTCTGATTGGTAGCCACGTCGTAGATATCGGGCGCACCGATGGGCGTATCCTTGAGATCGTTCTTGACCATGAGCGAGACGCCGACCAATTCTCTCCGCCGCTGCCGCAGTTTTTCTGCGAAAGAGGCGAGCTGTTCCAGGCTGAGATAGCCTTCACTGTCGTTGAAGGAATCATCTAAATTCAACTTTTCTGCGAGCTGTTCCATGTTCGTTTCTCCTCAATGGGGTGCGGGGAGGTCTGTAAAATGATCAGCGCAGCCATACCTCCACCCGCCGGTTACGTTCCTTGCCGGAGGTGGTCTGGTTGCTGGCTACCGGCAGCTCCTCGCCGCCGCTGAACACCTGGTGAACGGCGATACCCCTGGAGCGGAGCTGTTCCGCCACCAGATCGGCACGCATTTGCGCAATTTTGCGGTTGATCGCATCGTCTCCGGCGCTGTCGGCGAACCCAGTGAGGATCACCTTGCGATCAAGCTTGTCTTTTAAGAAGTCGACTACCCGGCCAAGATCGCGCTCGCCCCGGTTGTCGAGATTTACCTTGCCGCTTTGGAAGCGGAAGTTGAGCGAGAGGCGCTGGGATTTGTCGATGGTGCGCAGATACTCGTCGACCAGCGCCGGGTTCTTGGCATTGGCGCGGTCTGCTTTTTCCCCCTGAAAGGTTCTGATGTTCATGTCCACCATGTCTATTTTTCCAGCTATTTCCTGGCCTTGTTGAGACTGTACGAACTCGATGAAGTTCCCCACATGGGGATTTGCCGTGCTGGCTGCGGTGTACATGTAGAGACGGCGGGCGATGGGGTAATCCTCGGTGGCCACGGTGAAGAAGGTCGGTAAAATCGGTTTGGCGCCGGCTTCCGCCACCGCCACAGCTTTTGCCTTGGCGATATTGGGGAGGCTGGTGAAGCCAATCGCCTGAGGATCTGCAGCAACTTCTCCGGCCAAGTCAGGGTTGGATTCGAAGCGCTTGGCCCCCGCTTTGAGCTCCAGCTTGTCGAGGACCAGGGATTTGAAGGTGTCATAGGTGCCGGAGTTCTCGTCTCGGGCGTAGACCCGGATCTCCCCGGGATTGCCACCCACTTGGGACCAATCGCCGATCTTGCCGGAGAAAATTGCCGCCACCTCATCCATGGTCAAGGTGTTGACCGGATTGGCCTTGTGGATAATGACGGCGATGCCGTCGAGGGCGATGACGTGTTCGTTGCCGGGGCCGGTCATGGTACCGAAGCGCTGCAACTCCTCCACCTCTTTGTCCTTGATACGGCGCGACGACATGCCGATATCGCACAGCTCCGCCGCCAGCCCTTTGAAGGAGGTGGTCGAGCCGTGGGCTGCAATCTCTACCACTAGCAGCTTGTTGCCCACCTCACCCTTGATGAATATCTCGTTTTCCGCTTTGCCTGGAACCTTTTCAACCTGCTTCGCTCCTAGGGCGGTGGACATATATGCGCCGACCAGGGCCGGGGCCAATTTGGCGCCGATGGTGTTGGAGCCATGCAGGCGGAGAATGGTCTCTTGCGGAAGTTTTGGCTTTTGTTCGCTGCTGGTCAACGAGCTGATGGCTATCGACTGCGGCGGTGAGGGTGGAGCGGTCGCCGAGCTGATCGCTGTCTTTGTGGTCGTTGACGCTGAGCTGGCTAGGGCTGATTCGGGAACCTTGTCGAAAAAACTGGAGCGGAACAGAAAGGTGGCGACAAGGGCCAGGCAGACCAAAGCGGTGGCAGCCAAAGGGGGCCTGCGCAACCGCCGCGGGTTGAAGTGTGGGCGTGATGGGACGACGGCGGATGGCTTCGCTGGGAGCTCCTCTCTTGTCCCGGCAAGAAGGTCGATTTTTGATTTGGGGATGAGCCGGCGGGAAGTCGAGGCGTTTCGTCTACTTTGCGGCTGTTGCTCTCCGCTCTCGGCCTCGAGCAGCAATACCCGATAGTCGACCTCGATATTATCGGCGGGCAGGTCCTTAAGGTTAATGTTGCGAAAAGAACCTTTCTTCCAGGAAAGGATGCGATGGAAGGCTTCGCCTCCCTGTAAGGAATCTAGGGTGGCGTGGACCACCTGTCCCTCGCGGATGACAATTAAGCCCTTCTCTTCCTGCTGGGAGACGCGGATGACCTTGCTCATCTGCTTCATGCAGATGAGCTGGATATAGTCTTTCAAGCTGATATCGCTGAGGACTCCGAAGAAACCGTTGTTGTTGTTGCTGCTGCTGTTGTTGCTGTCGTCGCTGTTCATTACGGTATGGACATTGCTGAGGGTTGCGACCGTCAAGGTCGTTTAGTGTTGTCTTCATGTTGTAACTGATCCCTGTTATGCGGGGGTCAGGATGTGGTTACAATCAGGTTGTTCTCTGGTTTGGTTCTGGTCACGGTTAGAGGATATTGCTCGCCAGCTCGGCCAGCTCCGACCTTTCCCCCTTGCGCAGGTCGACGTGGGCGTAGATTTTCTGCCCCTGCATCTTGTCGATCAAGGTGCGCAGGCCGTTGGAATGTATACTCAGATAGGGGTGGTCGATCTGGTTGATGTCGCCGGTTAAGACAATTTTGGTGCCTTCGCCGGCTCGGGTAATAATGGTTTTAACTTCGTGCGGTGTGAGGTTTTGCGCCTCGTCGACAATCATGAACATCTTTACCAGGCTGCGACCGCGAATGTAGGCAAGCGGCTCGATGGCCAGCTTGTCGCCGTCGAGCATCGCCCGCAGCCGCTGGAACATTTCGCTCTTTTCCTGAAACTGGCCGCTGATCACGGCAAGGTTGTCGTAGAGCGGCTGCATCGACGGGCGGATCTTGGCGGTGATGTCACCGGGAAGAAAGCCGATATCCTTGTTGGAGAGCGATACCAAAGGACGGGTAAGGAGGATCTGCCGATACTCGCTGCGGCTCTCCAGGGCGGCCGCCAAAGCCAGCAGGGTCTTGCCGGTGCCGGCCTTGCCGGTCAGGGTGACCAGTTTGATGCGACGGTTGAGCAGGGCGTCGACGGCAAAGATCTGCTCGGCATTGCGCGGGGTGATCCCGTAGACGGCGCACTTCTCGATTCTTCTGATCCCGGGGTCGGTCTCCTTGTCGCCGGGGACAAAGGTTGCCAGGGCCGACTTCTTGCCGTTGCGCAACACCAAATATTCATTGGCATAAAGCGGTGTCGTCGGAGCGAAGTCCTCCTGGCGCAGCTGGCCGTTCGGTTCACACAGCTTATCGAGGACCTCTCCCGGCAGGTCCTCGAGGAAGCGAAACCCGGGGTAGAGGCTGTTGGGGTCGCGAACGTAATCGGTGGTGTAGTCCTCGGCGAGAAGTCGCAGCGAGCGCGCCTTCATGCGCAGGTTGACGTCTTTGCTGACCAGGATCACCCCGTGGTTCTTGTGCTTCTGCGAGATGTGGTAGGCGATGTTGAGGATGCGGTTGTCTTTCTTCTCGACATTGGGAAAGAGCAGCTGCAGGTCCTGGTGCATCTCCTTGTCGAGGCGAATGTCGAGGGTGCCCTTGTCTACGCCCAAGGCCATGCTGCCGTTGAAGAGCTTGCCGGCGCTCAAACGATCGAGCTCGCGCACGAACTCGCGGGCATGGTGATTGATGGTCTGGCTGCCTTTCTTGAATTGATCGAGTTCCTCCAGCACGGGAATGGGGAGGATGATGTCGTGCTCGTCGAAGTTGTAGATGCACGAGCTGTCGTGGAGGATGACGTTGGTGTCGAGGATGAAGATCTTTTTGTTTTTTGTCATAGGGTTGTGTCGATGGAATGTGGTTGCTGGAGGATTGAGTCGGTGAGGTAGCGGCTTTTCTTGCTGTCTTTGAGTTTTTCCAGGTCGACAATGACCATGCCGTCGACGCAGTGGCTGAAACAGGGGTCGATGTTGAAATCGAGGAAGGTCACCCCGCCAGGCTCACACAGCTCGGCATACTGTTTGTAGAGAGGGGGGATGGCGGTGCCGAGGTTGCCAAGCAGGGTCTTGAGGCGGCGCAGGTCGCCGCGATAGTCGTTGCCGGCGAACTCGCCGGCGAGCTCCGCCTCAGGCCGTGAGTAGGAGAAGGGGTTGCGCGACCGCGACAATTGCGGATCGCCGGGAAAATAGAGCTTATAAAAATAGATGAGCAAGTCGCGGGCCAGCGGCGGCATGGCCGCGCTGATGCTCACCGCGCCAAAAAGATAGCGATAGCGGCTGTTGGCTCGCAGGTAGGCACCGATGCCGTACCATAAATAGTCAAGACTGCGCTTGCCCCAGTAGCGCTGCTGCACAAAGCTTCGGCCAAGTTCCAGGCCGTTGCGGAGAAAGGGGCTGGCGGCTTCATCGAACTGAAAGAGACCGGCGGAATAGAGGCCGTCGAGGCCCTGCTCGTCCATGATGGCCCCGGCGTCGACGAAGCGGTAGGCGCCAGCGATCTCCAGATCAACCTCGTCCCAGAGGATGAGGTGGCGGTAGTGGCGATCGAAGCGATCAAGGTCGCGGCGCTGGCCGCTGCCCTCGCCCACGGCGCGGAAGGCCTGCTCGCGCAAGCGCCCGATCTCGCGCATCACCGGAGAGGATTCGAGGTTTGCCATGAGGTAGATGGCCTTGCCGTCCGGGGTGACCCCGAGCCGCTCGCCCTGGAGGATGGCCTTTTTCAGATCGGCCTTGCGCTCGGGGCGGGCGATGGCCGTTTCCACCGCAAAGAGCGGCTTTTTCCCTTGACCGATGCGGTAAAGGTGGCGCTGAAAGAGTTTCACCTTATCGCCCCGCCGCAGCGGCATGTTGCTGTAGGCGCGGTAGGGAATGAGGGCTCCAACGGTGAAGTGCAGTTCTTTACTTTTCTGGCGGAACATTTCCCCGACCAGCATCAGCGTCGACAGGGGTCGAGCGAGCAGTGAGGCGAGATAGAACCTCACCGAGTTGCGGCCGGAGATATGGATCGGCAGTATCGGTGCCTTGGCCTGCTCGGCGATTCTCAGAAAACCGCGATGCCAGGAGCGGTCTTTGATGCCCTGTGGCCCGAGGCGGCTGACCTCTCCGGCGGGAAAGATGATGATTGCCTGCTCCCGTCCCAGGGCCTGGACGATGCGATTTATATGGCCTTTGCGGCTGGTGCCGGTCATGTTGCGCACCGGCAGCAGCAGGGAGCGCAGCGGGGCGATGGTGGTGAGCAAGTCATTGGCGACGATGCGTACGTCGGAACGAATCTCGTGTACCAGCTTCAAGAGGGCCAGGCCGTCGAGGGAACCGATGGGATGGTTGGCGACGATCAGTACCCGGCCCGAGGCGGGGATATTCTCGCGTTCGCTGTCGTTGACGGCGTAGCTGAATTGCAGCGTTTGCAGAGCCTGCTCGACGAATTCGATGCCCTGCAGGTGGGGAAAGCGTTCGGCGAACCCTTGAAAATCCTCTTCATGGAGGAGTCGCCGCAACACCCCCTTGAGAAAGGGGGCGCCGATCTGACTGCGGGCAAGAGTCGGGAAGTGGTTGGTGACGATCTGATCGACGCTGAACATGGGCTGCTCCTCTTGTCGCTGGTGGTCGGAAAGCCGATGGGACCAAGGGATGGAATGTGACAAGAGTGCTGGGAAATTGTTACGGCAAGAATAGAAAGTCTATAGAGTTTGATGAGTGCTGCCCGCGCCGACGTCGCCAGGGCGCGCTAACGAATTTCTGCCCAAATCCTCATCAAATAGCAACGCATCCGTAATTATCGCCGCCTAGTATTTTAGAAAAAAAGAGGTGGCACCCATGAAAGAGTTCGCAGTGCTGCTTGCGGCCCTGATGCTGGTGGTGAAGTTGGTACGGGCGCGACTTCGGCAAAGCGGTCCTTTGCCCCACACCCGCCTGTTTGAGACCCTGTGGCGGGCGATTCCCGCCGACGGCAAATGATATAACGCCACATTTTTTAGGTCATATATGTCCGCCACTGGGCGGCAAAGAGGAGCATTCGGAATGATGACCCTGCTTTTTATCTGCGAGCACAATTCGGCGCGCAGTCAGATGGCCGAGGCCTATTTGAATCATTTCGGCGGCGACGAGCTGCGTGCCGAAAGCGCCGGCCTCGAACCCGGCACGCTCAACCCCTATGTCGTCGAGGTAGTGGCCGAGGATGGCCTGGATATCTCGACCAAGGTGCCGCAGAGCGTTTTTCATCTTTTTACGCAAGGTCGCCGTTACGATGCGGTGATCGCCGTTTGTTCGCCGGAGGTCGGCGGCAAATGCCCGATCTTTCCCGGCCGGGTCAAGCGCTGGAGCTGGCCCTTCCCCGATCCGTCCGCCTTATCAGGCGATCGCGAGCGGAATCTCGCTGAAACAAGAGTCATCCGCGACGCCATCAAGGAAAAGATCCGCTGGTTCGTCGACCGTTACGAGGAAAAAGGGATCAAGCTGTTCATGGAGTAGCCGCAACCACCTTCAGCGAGAACACCTGAAAGAGTGCAGGATGTCTTCTTTCTGTTAGCCTCGTATTGCCAATCAATCTAACGAATATATTGGTAAAATACTCTCATCTACCGCTCCACTTTGGTTGCTGTGCCTTGGCCCCTTGGGGAGGTGGGTGGATATCAACGTGGTGAGGTGGGTTATCTTGAAAAACCTTCTTGACGTGAAGGAATTTCAAGGTAAAATCCGCTAATGATTTCCAGACCAAGCCTCACCACTGCCATCCAGACGGCACTTGAGCGCAGCCGCATTGTTACCCTGCTCGGACCACGCCAGAGTGGCAAAACCACACTGGCGCGCCGCTTTGTACCTCCTCAATCCTCAAACTATTTCGATCTTGAGGATCCTATTAGCCTCGCCCAGCTTGACGAACCGATGGTTGCGCTGCGCCATCTCAACGGCTTGGTGGTGATCGACGAAGTGCAGCGTCGACCGGATCTTTTTCAGATTCTCCGCGTCCTGGCCGACAGGAATCCGCTCCCGGCGCGATTTCTCGTTCTTGGCAGCGCCTCAGCGGAGTTGCTCCGACAATCCTCGGAGTCTCTGGCCGGCAGAATGGAAACGGTAACCATCGGCGGTCTGAGCCTCGCTGAGATACGCGAGGACGCTTTCGAACGACACTGGTTGCGCGGCGGGTTTCCCCTGTCGTTTTTGGCTGCAAGCGATAACGACAGCATGTCATGGCTGAAAAACTTCATCCAAGCCATCCTCGAAAGAGATTTACCGCAATTCGGCGTCGGCACGCCGGCACCAACGCTGTATCGTTTCTGGAGTATGTTGGCCCACTATCAAGGACAAATCTGGAACGCAGCCGAACCGGCCCGTTCCCTCGCCATAAGCGAAGCCTCAACGCGTCGCTACCTTGATCTTATGGAGGGGGTTTTGATGGTTCGGCAACTCAAACCCTGGCATGAAAACTTGAAGAAGCGCCAGGTAAAGTCTCCCAAAATCTATTTTCGCGACAGCGGACTTTTGCACCAAATGCTTGGGATTCGAACCATGGCCGATCTGCTCCGCCATCCAAAATGCGGGGCCTCATGGGAGGGCTACGTTATTGAGGAGACCATAAAGGCAATTCAGCCGGACGACGCCTACTTCTGGGCGACACACAGCGGGGCGGAACTTGATCTGCTGCTGTTCAAAGATGGCCGACGGCTGGGAATTGAGGTTAAGCGCATTGATGCCCCACGCCTGACCCCCTCTATTCGCATCGCCCTGGAGGATCTGGGATTGGATCAGCTCACCATTATCTATCCTGGTGAGCGGCGCTACCGACTGTCAGGCCAGGTGGAGGTGCTGCCGGTAGCGGAACTGGGTGGGGACGGGTTTCGCTTGTGACGCTTGTGCCCAGGCGCCGCATGATTTTTTGTCTCCTGTCCTGCTCCGTCGATTATGCAATGCCGTCCGGCGAGGTGACGGGTGGCATTAACGGCGGTCAAGAATTATCTCCAAGTTGTCTCTGGCCAGCCCGGTTTCGGCAAAATAGCGGCTGCGCAGTTCGCAAATCAATAGACCCTCATAGCTGTCGATAAAGGGAGCGAAGAGCTCGGCGAAGGGAATCTCGCCCTTTCCTACCGGCAGGTGCGAGTCGCCGCGCCCAAAGGGCAGCTGGTGGGTCTGCAACTTTTCGTTGAAGTAGACCGAGTGGCCGAAGTTGTCGTGCACATGGCAGTGGGCGATGAGCGGGGCAACCTGAGCGACTTCTTTCACGGCGTTGAGATCATAGAAGCGGGCAGCGAGATAGAGATGGCCGAAATCAAGGGTCATGCGGACATTGCCGCGATCGATGCGCCGAATCTGACTCGCCAGTTCCCCCGGTTTTTCCGCATAACAGTACGGGGAATGGTAGAGGTAGGGGCGGGCGTTTTCCATGGCGATAGTCACCTCGGGAAAGTCATCCGCCGCTTCGGCGAGCACGGTGGCCTCGCGGTCGAGCAGGACCTGTCGCCGCTCTTGAGTGAGAACCAGCGGCGCGCTCACCGCGAACCGCTCCTCGGCGAGATAGCGGCCGGGATGGTAGACCATGCAGCGAGCGCCGATGGCGGAGGTAAACGCCAGAGAGGCGCGCAGAACGTCCGCGTGCATGGCCGGCTGCATTTCGTCCATGAGGTTGAGCGGATTGGGGGCGTGGGTGGAGTAGGTCAGAGGATAGTCGGCGAGGATGGCGACGATCTCCCCGGTTCTGGCGTGGTCGAGGTGCCCGTTCAGTACCGCGTCGAGACCGTGGATGGAGATCTCTGCCGCTGACAGGCCGAAGTCGACAAAGGCGTCGAGGTCGCGACGCAGCGCGGTGAGGTTGCCGTCGACGCGAACTTCATTGATATTGGAGCCGATTTTCAACATGTGGCAAAGACCTCCCTTCCGGAGACAAAGGTTTTCCGTACCTTGGCGACCTCCCCCGAGGCGTCGACCAGCACCATGTCCGCCACCTTGCCCACCTGCAACGAGCCTTTGTCCCCGTCGATGCCCACCGCCCGGGCCGGGTTGAGGCTGACCATGGCGACCGCCTCATGCAGCGGCAACAGTTCGAGACGGGTCAGCGTCAGCACCGCGTGCAGCAGGGTCATGGGAGAATAGTCGGAGCAGAGGATGTCGCCAAAACCCTCGGCTATGGCCTCGCGGGCGCTGAGGTTTTTGGCCTGCGACTGCCCACGCACCACGTTGGGGGAGCCAAGGCAGATCGCCACCTCCATTTCCCGCGCCGTTTGCAAGGCCTCGCGGTTGACCGGGAACTCGGTCATCGCCACCCCAAGTTCACTCAAGCGGCGCACCTTGTCGGCGGAGTCGTCGTCGTGGGAGGCGACGGCAATGTGGTGCTTGCGGCAGACTTCGAGGAGATGGGTCATGGCGGCATAGCCTTCGCTGTTCCTGGCGTTTTGTTTGCGCTCTATGATCTTGTTCATTTCGGCATCGCTCTTGGCGTAGACCGGACCATAGTAGCTTTTGAAGGCGAGGATGTCACGAAACTGGCCCTGGCCGGGGGAGTGATCCATCACCGAGAAGAGGTGGATCTGTTCGTCGCTTATCAAGCCCTCGAGAAAGGGCACGGCGCCAAGGTCGGTGATTTCGAAGCGGGCGTGGATCTTGGTGGCGATGCGCAGGTCACCTCGCATGGTATTGATCTCGCGGATGATCTTGGCGGCGGTGCTATTGTTGCGTAACCCTACCTCGAGTTCGGCAAACGACAGGGAGTGATAGATGGTGGTGATGCCGCAGGCGGCGAGCTTCTTGTCCAACTCGTGCACGGCGATATCCACCGGGAAAAAGGTGTTGGGGCGCGGCTCGATGCCCTTTTCTATGGCATCTGAATGAATGTCGACAAAGCCGGGAAAAAGATAGGCGCCGGCGGCGTCGACAGTCGCGCAGCCGTTGCCGACGCCGCTGTCGATTTTCGCGATGCGGCCTTCTTCGACCCGCAGGACCCCGTCTTGGATGACCCCGGTCGGGGTTACCAATCGGGCGTTGACGATGGCGAAACGTTGCTGCATAGAGGTTTCCTCTCGATGAGTTGTCACAAAGGCGGGATGCACACCGTCCATCCTTTTGCGGCGCACGGTGTGCACCCCGCTGCATTTTCTCTTCCCGTTCAGGCGATGGGGCAGACTTGGTCGGCAACCTGTGCCAGCAGCTCCTGATCATGGAAGATGCCGATCATCGTCGTCCCTTCACAGCGCAGTTCGGCAAGCAGTGCTAGAACGATGGCTGCCCCTTGGTCATCGAGCGAGGCAGTCGGCTCGTCGAGCAGCAGCAAGCGCGGTTTCCAGCCGATGGCCCGGGCGATATTGACCCGCTGCTGCTCGCCGCCGGAAAAGGTGGCCGGGTACCCATCGAACAGTCGGGTGGGGATGCGCAGCCGCTCGAGCAGGCCGCCGGCCCGCTGCCGCGCTTCTTTGCTCCCCATGCCGTTGCGGTGCAGCATCGGCTCCATCACCACCTCCAGGGCGGAAACACGGGGGATGACCTTGAGAAATTGCGAGACATAGCCGAGTTCCTTTTGCCGCAGTTCGAGAACGGCCCGATCCGGCAGGGTGGCGAGATCGACCGGGCCGAGGGCCATGCTGTGGTAGCGAATGGTGCCCCGTTCCGGGAGGTAGGTGCGGTAGAGGCACTTGAGCACCGTGCTCTTGCCGGCACCACTGGGGCCGGAGAGGCCGAGGAAAGTACCGGGGGCGACGTTGAAGCTGACGCCTTGGCAGGCCTCCAGCCGTTTGCCGCCGAGATTGTAGAGAGTGAAGGTCTTGGCCAGGTTATCGACGCTGATCATGAAAGTCTCCTCGGCGGTTAGAGCTGCGACGCCACCAGCAGTTGGCTGTAGCGGTGTTGCGGGTCTTGGAGAATCTGATCGGTGAGGCCGTTCTCCACCACCCGCCCGGCCTTCATGACCATGGTGCGCTGGCAGAGCAGATTGATAACGCAGAGATCGTGTGAGACCACTAAGAGCGATAGGTTGAACTCGTGGCGCAGGTTGCGGATGAGGTCGAGGACCCGTGCCTGCACCGACAGGTCGAGGCCGGTGGTGACCTCGTCGAGAAAGAGCAGGAGGGGATTATTGGACAGCGCTTTGGCGATCTGTACCCGCTGCTGCATGCCGCCGCTGAAGTTGGCCGGGGGCTCGTCCATGCGTGCCACCGGTACTTCGGTTTTCTCCAGCAGTTCGGCGGCCCTGGCCCGCATCTTACCGATGTTGCGCCACCCGGCGCCGAGGAGTCGTTCGGCGATGTTGCCGCCGGAGCTGACCCCCAGACGCAGCCCGAGATGGGGATTCTGGTAGACGATGCCCATCAGGGCGTGGCGCAGCTGCCGCTTGCGAAAGTCATTCTGCGCCAGGAGATTTCCGCTGTAGGAGCCATTGTCCTCGCAGAGGATGTTGAGATCAAGACCGGACAGAGCCGAGCGATGTATCTCCATGGTGCCGCAGCTGGCCGGCCACTCGAAGTGGAGCAGTCGCACCAGGGTGCTCTTGCCGGAGCCGCTCTCTCCCACTACTCCCAGGGCCTCGCCGGGGTAGAGGTCGAAATTGATGTCGTGGCAGGCCACCACCGTGCCGCAGGCAGGGCAATGGTTGGTGTCGGTCTCAGGGCCGGTGAGTCTCAGACAGAGCGGGCAGCCCTTGCCGAATTGCTTGCCGAGACCGCGCACGCGAACTAGCGGTTCCATCCTTCCCTCCTCTTGTCACAGTAGCCGGTGTCGGAGCAGAAATGGCTGCGGGCGCCACTGTGGTTGTCGATGACCTCGTCAAGAAAACTGCTGTCGCTGCCGCAACGGGCGCAGGTCTTGCCGGAGAAGTCCTCGGTGCGGAAGGGGTGGTCCTCAAACTCGAGGGGAATCACCGCTGTGTGTGGGGGGATGGCGTAGATGCGCTTTTCCCGCCCGGCCCCGAAGAGAAAGAGGGTGTCGGCCATGTGCAGTTTGGGCACGTCCCAGCGCGGAATCGGGCTCGGGTCGGTGATGTAGCGACCGGCGACGGTCACCGGATAGCGGTAGCTGATGGTGATCTCGCCAAAGCGCACGATGTCCTCGTAGAGGTAGAGCCACATGCGGGTGTAGTCGCCCTCGGCGTGCATGCGCCGGGTCTCGCTTTCCGAGGGCTCAACCTCGCGCAGGGCCTCGGGATAGGGGACCTGCAGCACGAGGATCTGCTCAGCGGTCATCTTTTCCTCGGGGATGCGGTGGCGGGTTTGGATCACCGTGGCCTCCCGGGTGTCGGTGGTCACCGTCACCCCGGCCACCTTGGCCACAAATTTCTTGATGTTGACGGCGTTGACGGAGCCGTCGCAGCCCTGGTCAATGACCTTGAGCACGTCCTCGGGAAGGACCAGGGCCAGGGTGATCTGCAGGCCGCCGGTGCCCCAGCCGCGGGCGATAGGCATCTCCCGCGAGCCGTAGGGGACTTGGTAGCCGGGAATAGCCATCGCCTTCAAGAGGGCGCGGCGGATCTCTTTCTTCGCCCCCTCGTCCATGAAGCCGAAGGGGTAGCCGGAGTCGGCGGGTTGATCAATCCCCAGACAATTTTTTGCGGATTCCAAGTTAGCTGTTGCCATCGCCTTCCTCTTTAGGTCGTTTGTCGGCTGCCAGTTTCTGGCTCTTGCGCAACCGGTCGAGATCGGAGAGGAAGTCGACATAGTGCGGCAGTTTCCAGTGGTTGCAGAAGCCCATGGCCTCGATGCCGTCGATGTGGTAGAGGACAAACTCCTCGTCCTCGGCCGGGCTCTGGGGGCTAGCCGAGCGGGTGCAGCGGTCAAGGATGGCCATGGAGATGGCCTTGATCTCGTTTTGCCCGAAGCAGAGGCCATAGCCAAGGCTGAAGCGGGGCACTTGGCCATCGCCGTCCATGCGCGCCAACACCTCGGCCTCGGTAACCTTGACCTCGCCCACCCGGTATTCTTCGCCGCTGATCGGATGAGTCGCCAGTAGCGGCAGGTAACCGACGCGCAGTTCCCCCAGGGTCGGGTGAATGTTGCCGTAGCCGCGCATGCTCGAATAGGCCAGTGTCAGCATGCCGCCGGTTTCGCCCCGTGCCAGGGCCTGCAGCTTGGCGGCGCGCGAGGTCGGGAAGGCCAGGGGCTGGCGGGTGATGTCGGGTATCCTGACATCCTCTTCAACCCGTGGCGGGAGCTCTTCGAGCAGCCCTTCGCGGCGCAGGATGTCAATGACCTTGGGAAAGGAGTCGGGGATGTCGATGTCCTGGGGCAGATGACGGAAAATTCGTTCGCGGAAGGCATTGCGGCGGATCTCGTCGTCGGCGAGCAGGGTGAAATCAAGCAGGCGCAGGGTGTAATCGCTGGTCGCCCCGAGCATCTGCCCCCCGGGAATATCTTTGAAGGCCGAGGAGATGCGCCGTACTAGGCGCATCTTCGAGGTGTCGGTGGCGAGCGAGTAGCCAAGCCGCTGCTGGGTGGCACGGTAGGCACGGAGCATGAACGAGGCCTCGAGGCTGTCGCCGGCTGCCTGTTTCAGGGCCAGAGCTGCCAGGTTGGGGGCGTAGAGGCCGCCCTCGCCCATGGCCTTATCTACGGCCAGGTAGAGCTGATCACGAATCTGCGCCACACCGAGCGGCGGGGAGTCGCCCTTGATACGCTGGTAAGCGAACAGCCGACAGGCCTCCTCGATGGCTTCGGTGCCGCCCTTGACCGCTACATAGCCCATATCACTGCCCTCCTATTCGTGTCGAGCGGGGAATACAGGCCAATCGGCCGCGGCGTCGCCGCACCAGGAGCATGGCATCGACGCCGAGGGGGAATTCCCCGTTGAGGCGGGCTAAACGCGCCAGTTCTCCATCGCGCAGGCCGCTGATGCGCAGATGGATAAAGCCGTTGATTCCCGGCCCGCGCAGGAGTATACCGTCGTCGCCCTCGGACAGGCCGTCCACCAGAAAGACCACGGTGGCGCCTTTGTCCGGGTAGAGCAGATCCCCGCGTCGACACGTGTCGAGAAGGCTGGTGTCGGCCCCGGGGGCGACAACGATGAAGTCGGCTTCGCAGACCGAGCTCAGGCGACACCCGCAACCCAGGGCCAAATCCTCACCAAGTCGGTTATCGCCGAGCACGGCGACCTGGGTCTCGTTGTCGATCAGGCAGCGCAGCAGTTCGATCACCGCAGTATCCTCGCCAGAGAACTCCGGCAGCAGGTGCACCTTGCCGGGGTGGCTCATTGCCTGCAAAATGGTACGAAAGGTGCGATGGTCATGGATGATGGCGGCACAATCCATGCTCATGCCCCCGGCATGAGATCAAAGCTTACCCTGGTGGCGGCAGCCAAGACTGCTTCCTGTGGTTCCTCGCTGGCCCTGCGCACCGCTTCCGTGGCCAGCAGCCGCCGCACGCCGTCACGTACCTGGGTTGGGCCGGGATAGTTGAGCACGGCGTCGGCGGCGGCCCGGGCCAGGGCGCGGCGCGGCTCCTCACCGACCACCATGCCGAAGCCCTCAAAGCCGCAAAACTTGACCCGGGCCTCGGTGACCAGTACCTCGCCGGGATGAAAGGCGGTGTTGAAGCTGTCGTGCACCGCCAGCATCAGCAGGCCGGTGCGGGGTGTTTGGGTGATGGTCAGGTCGACCTCGGCAAAAAGCTGCAGGAGCTGTTCGACCTTGTCCTCGTCCATGGTGTCGATGGTTGCCGTTAAATCCTGTGTGTTCATAGTCTGTTGGTGATAAAGGTTTGAAGGTTCAGCGCTTGTCGGCCAAGAGCTCAAGAGAGATACCGCAGTGATGCCCTGGGCCTGGCGCACGGATAGCGTGACCCCGCTTTCAGGTGTAGCGGGTGCGAATGGCGGCACTGACGCGATCGATGAGGGCGACGGTGATGACGATGATAATGAGGATAGTGGTGACATCGTGGTTTTCATAGCTGCGTAGCTTGTCGAAGAGGTAGATGCCTATGCCACCGGCCCCGGTGAAGCCGAGGATGGTGGCGGAGCGGACGTCGGATTCGAGGCGGTAGAGGATCATTGATACGAAAAAGGGGGTGATCTGCGGCACCACCGCATAGCGGATGACCTTGAGAAAGCCGGCCCCGGTGGCGGAAAGGGCGTCGATCGGTTCCTGTTGGGCGGTTTCGATACCTTCTGAAAAGAGCTTGATCAGCACCCCCGCGGTGTGCACGCCAAGGGCGAGAATGCCCGGCATCGGCCCGAGGCCGACGGCGGAGACGAAGAGCAGGGCCCAGATGATCTCGTTGATCGAGCGGCTGAGGTTGGCAAAAAAACGCACCGTGGCATAGAGAGAGGTCTTGAGCAGTCGTGATGTCGTGCTCTTGCCGGGAAAGATGAGCTCCAGGGTGTTGCGCGAGGCGAAGAACGACAGGGGAAAGGCGATGAGCACCGAGAGGATCAGGGCGAGCAGGGCCATCTGTACCGTCTCGAGCATCGACAGGAGGTACTTGCTTACCGCCCCGCCGGAGAGATGAGGAGGAAAGAAGCCGCTGTCCTTGATCTCCGGGTTGCCGGCGATATAAACGATCATGTTGCCCCAGCCGTCGAGGAGGGCGGGAACGCTCATCTCAGTGGCGCGCCAGCACCAGGCAAGAAGCACCAGGGCCGCCGCCGACATCGCCAGGTTGTAGGGGTGGAAGGGATTGGTGCGCCGTTTGATCTCTTCGAGCTGCATGATTGTTTCCTCTGATGCCTACGCACCACGGTGGCGGCGAACCTTGGCGGCGCGCCGCCACCGCGGAATTACTTCTTGGCCAGTTGCTTCTTGACTTCGATCTGCTCGCGGATCGGGTCGTAGGCCTTGTTGTCGGCGGCGGTATAGCCTTTGAGCTTGAGTTTCTTCAGGCCCTCCTGGTCATCGTAGGCGAGAAAGGCTTCCTTAAGCGCCTTTTTCAACGAGTCGGGGAGATCCTTGCGGCAGGCCATGGGCGAGCCGGGGATAAGATCTGAGGTCCAGAGAATTTGGAAGTCCTGGTCGGTCTGCCATCCCTTGCCGTTGCCACGGGCGAGATCGAGATCGTTGGTCGCGGCCAGGTCGACCTTGCCGCCTTTGACCGACAGGATCGACGCCTCATGGCTGCCTGAGTAGATGACTTTGCTGAAGTACTTTTCCGGGTCGATCTTCAGGGTCTTGACGAAGTAGACGGTGGGGACCAGGGTGCCGCTGGTGGAATTGGGGTCGGTGAAGGCCCAAATCTTGCCCTTGGCAGCCTCCATGGTGGTGATCGGCGAGCCCTTCTTGGCGATGATTACGCCTTTGTAGCCCTTACTGCCGTCTTCCGCCACTTCCATGACCAGGGCCTCGGCGCCGGCGCGATCGGCTGCCTCGACATAGGATTTGGGGCCGTAGTAGGCAACATCAACATGCTTGAACTGCATGGCGGTGATCACCCCGGCATAGTCGGTGGCGACTTGCACCTTGATCTCCAGGCCAAGTTTTTTCTCGAGGTATTTGGTGAGGTTGTCGAAACGGTCGGTGATATTGTCGGAGGATTCGGTGGGGATCAGGCCAAGATTGAGCATTTTCGGCCAATCGGCTTGAGCGGCCAGGGATCCGGCCGGCAGGGCAAGAAAGAGCGTCAGGGAGATCAGGGCATGGACAAGGTTTTTCATAGTTGTTGCACCTCATTTTTTAAAATTTCTGGGGAATGGCCAAAGGCGCGGTCAATTGATCGCCGTCGCCGGTAGGGGCATGGCTGAGGGATAAGGAATAGTGAGACAATCGTTGGTGGGGATCGGCCCCTTCTTTTCATAGATCCTGGCGATGGTCGCCGCGCAGAGGCCATCCGGGCAGCCATCATAGACGATGCGGCCGTCATTGAGACCGATCACCCGCCCGCAAAATTCCTTGGCATAATCGAGTTGGTGAAGGTTGGAGACGATGGTGATGCCGTATTTC
>CAYSON010000006.1:13585-19184 GCA_964432635.1 uncultured Desulfopila sp. | reverse complement strand
CCGAAGAACAGGAACCACCAGCAGGAATTACACCACTCAGATGGCTGCTCCTTACCACCGCACCAACCGATAGTTTTGCAAAAGCCTGTGATCATCTATCATGGTACACCCAACGGTGGACCATCGAAGTATTTCACAGGACACTAAAAAGCGGTTGTCGGATAGAAAATCGACAACTCGGGAGCGCCAATCGCCTGGAAGCATGCCTTGCTATAGATCTGGTCGTAGCGTGGCGGATCCATCATCTCACCAAACTGGGCAGGGAAACTCCTAATGTCCCCTGCTCGATATACTTTGAGGAGGCGGAATGGAAAGCCCTGACTACGTTTGTTACCAAAAAAGCAACCGATACCGACAATCCGCCGACTTTGCGAGAAGCGATCCGAATGGTCGCTATGCTCGGAGGATTTCTTGCCCGAAAGGGTGATGGTGAACCAGGTACCCAAAGCGTTTGGCTTGGTCTGCAGAGACTAGACGACATAACAGAAATGTGGAAGGTCATGACCGCTATGCTTGGGGATCCAGTACACTCGTCCCATATCTCCGGTGTCCAGCGAAAATATGGGTAAAGTTCAGGGTCAAACCGGGGGTTCAACCGCTGACCTTTCAAAGGTGCATTTTCGCCGCCGTGTCTGGTCGATTATCCATTGACTGTCAGCAGGATGAGGTAGCGATAGAGCAGCTCCTTGTCAACCGGCTCAAGTCCAGCCAGATAGAGTGACTCGGGATTGTTCATGCTGGGGCTTGATGCTGGTTGGCCGGGAAATGCTGCTTCGCGGTGTCACCTGGAAGGTCGGTGCGGCGGGGCCTTTGATTGTCAGGTGCACCCGTTTTTTCCCTTGGAGCGGAGCATCTTCGGAAAGCAGAGTGTTCTCCTGATACCGCCTTGTGTTACGTCGAAAGAGGCGGGAAATGCCTGACGGGATTGCCTGTCTATTCGGGTCAAGATCCGCTAGGTATTGTAGAGGCGAAACCCCTGCAGGCCGACCGAATGACCGGACCTGATCGACTCTGGAGGACCCGATGCCCACGGTTCGCCCCTTTTCCCTGCACCATTTTGTCTATCGTGTTCTCACCGTGCGCCTTCTGTTAATGGCGATCGGCATCTGTGTGTTAACAGGGATAATAGTCTACCTTACAGAACGACAAGACCTGCGTGCTGTTGTTGTTGAAGAAACCCGCTCGGAAATAAAGCTCCTTATTATCAGGACTGCGGCGGCGATGAAGGAAAGCGGTACGGAGAGTCGTACAGCATTTCGCCAAGCCCTCGATGAACGTGCCTCAACCCCCATGACACGGGAGACGGGCAGATATGTCTATGTCTCTTTTTATCGCCCGGATGATCCGGTGGCCGAAGAGCGACATGACAGCGGTTACGAGCATACCAGAGAGGTTTCGGAATTTATCCGCACTCATCCTCGACCGGTTCCCGAAAAGAACGGTACCGCCGAAGTCATTTCTCTGGGCGGCCGGATGCACGTGTATGTGGTCCTTCCGATATTTTCTCAGCCACAGGAACGGATCGCTTTTGTCCAGGCGATCTTTGCGCCATCCGCAGCAACCTTACAAATAATTGCACAAAAATTGCGCCGTGCCGTGATTCTTGCCATGTTGATCGTGTGGGTCACCAGCGGTCTGCTCTACCCGGTTATTTTCCATTTGGTCAACAGGCTGACCCTCTTTTCCCGCAATCTCCTTGAAGCCAATCTGGACAACCTCACCCTGCTGGCCAGCGCCATCGCCAAGCGTGACAGCGACACCGATACCCACAATTTCCGGGTAACGCTGTATGCGGTGCGCCTGGCCGAATCAATGGGGCTCAGCACCTCCGAGCTTCAGTCGCTGATCAAGGGGGCATTCCTCCACGACGTCGGTAAAATCGGTATTCGTGATCAGATACTCTTGAAGGCTGACCGGTTGAATGAGGAGGAGTTCAGCCTGATGCAGGAGCATGTCCGCAACGGCATGGAAATCATCTGTGGGTCCGATTGGCTGCGTGATGCTGCTCAGGTTGTCGAAAGCCATCATGAGAAATATGACGGCAGTGGTTATCCCCTGGGCAAAATGGGAGAAGCCATTCCTCTGTTGGCCCGGATTTTTGCCGTGGCCGATGTCTTCGATGCCCTGACATCCCAACGTCCCTACAAGGAGCCGCTCTCCTGCGAGGCCGCCATCGCCATTATCGAGCAGGGACGAGAAACACATTTCGATCCGGAGGTGCTCGATGCTTTTTTACCTGTGGCGGCACAATTGTACCGCTCCTGCGCTGGCAGCGACTCCCAATGTCTCCGCAACGATCTGCGAGCGGTGATCACCCGTTACTTCAGCGAGGGTCTGATTGTGTACTATTGATTGACCCTTGCCGGTGCTGTGAAGGGGCCTAGGGCCGTTGTTTTTCTTACCCGGATACTTACATTTTCAGTATTTGGGAGGGGGGGTGTCATGTTCGATTCAACCATCACCTGGTTACGCGAGGAAATTCGTAAACGTCAGCAAAATCGATACGACAGACAGGCCCTGCTGAAATCGGTCGAGGAGGTTGTGGAAATTACCGACCGGAACATCCGTCTCGCCCATCGCTACCGCAAGGTCCTGTTGCCATCAGTAGTAACAGCCTGTCAATACTGCAATCACCTGGTCTATTCCCTCCCCGGCCCCGTACGGCTGAACCAAAAGACGTATTATGACGACCCGCTGGTAAAAGCCCTTTTCAGAAGCGTGGAAGAGATGGAAATCCTTTTACAGCGAACCCGCAACACTGCAACTTCCAGCGACGGAACGGAGATTTTCGCCCTTTTAACCATGACCAAGACCGAAACAATCATCTACGGCCATAAAAAGCAGGGTGATCTACTCCTTGGTGATGTGCCGATGCGAGCTGTAACCTTTATTGAGCACCGCGTTGTGGCTCCTACCTCCGACCTGCAGGCCACTAAAACTAAGCTCGAACAACGGAGCCTAGAAATACTTGCCAGTGTTGCCATGGAAAAAATCGCCTCTCTCAAGCTGAATCTGTCGGAGTTGCGGCAACGCCGAGATCGCTTAAACTCAATGCATCGCATCCTTTCCGGCAAACGGCAAACTTTTGAGTTTTTTGCCCAGCCTGAGCAGGAAAATATTCAAAAGATCAATGAATTAAAAGCATTGCTGAGCGAAACCGAGAAAGAGATTGAACTTGCAAGAAAAGAAGTTGAAACTCCGGACGATACCCTTGGCCACCTTGAGAGGATCATGGCCTTGCCGGCCCAGACCTTTTCTCTTCGTCAACAATCCCTGCCGCTGAACTGGATGAATGTCATTGTTGAGGATAGTGCGGATACCGCATTTCATCAGATCAATCTTGCCGAATTAAGCTTGAACGAAGAATTACTGCGCTCAGCGGTTTTAGTGCGTTTTGATCGGTAGAGGATGACCTGAAATTTGGTTTTTGATGATAAGTGAAAATTCCTTCATGGAGGAAAACCTTATGGAAAAGCCTGATGTCATTGATGTTACCGAACAAAAAAGGCTGAACGAGGCACGTGAAAAGAGTATCCCCTGGAAAAAATGGGGGCCGTATCTCAGCGAGAGACAGTGGGGAACGGTGCGCGAGGACTACAGCCAAGACGGCAACGCCTGGGACTATTTCTCACATGACCAGTCGCGCTCAAGGGCCTACCGATGGGGCGAGGACGGACTTGGCGGCATCTCCGACGACAAACAAAGGCTGTGCTTCGCCCTGGCTCTGTGGAACGAACGCGACCCCATCCTCAAGGAGCGTCTCTTTGGCCTTACCAACAGTCAGGGTAACCATGGCGAGGATGTCAAGGAGTACTACTTCTACCTCGACTCCACCCCCACTCACTCGTACATGAAGTATCTTTACAAGTACCCGCAGGGTGAGTTCCCCTACCAGGAGTTGATCGAGAAAAACCGTGGCCGGTCACGTGAAGAGTTTGAATACGAACTCCTCGACACCGGAGTATTTGACGACAACCGCTATTTCGACATTTTCGTGGAATACGCCAAGGAAAATCCAGAAGATCTCCTCATCAGAATCACTGCCCATAATCGCGGGCCCGCGAAAGCTAAGCTTCGCCTGTTGCCGACGCTTTGGTTCCGCAACACCTGGTCGTGGGGAGGAAAAGATCCGAAACCTGCCCTCCGCGAGGTGGCCCCGGGTATTGTTCAAGCCTCCCACCATGAAATGGGCGAGTACCGCTTATATTGCGACGGATTTCCAGAGGTGTTGTTCACCGAAAATGAGAGTAATAGCCAGAAACTCTGGGGCCAAGCCAATTCCTCTCCCTATGTCAAGGACGCCTTTCATGCCTTCCTGATCAACGAACAGAAGGATGCGGTCAATCCCGCCAAGACGGGAACCAAGGCCGCGGCCCACTACGTACTCGAAGTCGAAGGAGGCGACAACCAGACAGTTTGCCTGCGGCTGACAACCGCCTCATTGGACAATCCCTTCAACGGCTTTGCACAGATACTCACGAACCGGATCACCGACACCGACGAATTCTACCAGAGGATTACCCCGCAGTCGCTCAGTGAAGACGAGCGCCGGGTCCATCGCCAGGCACTGGCGGGAATGCTCTGGGGCAAACAGTTTTACTATTTCGACCTGGAAAAGTGGCTGATAGAACACAAAAGTCATCCCATGCTTGAATCCGCCCGGGACGGCGTGCGCAACACCGAGTGGTTCCATATGCTCAATGCCGATGTCATCTCCATGCCCGACAAGTGGGAATATCCGTGGTATGCCGCCTGGGATCTGGCCTTCCACTCCATTGCTTTGGCCCTGGTGGATTTCGATTTCGCCAAGGAGCAGCTTCTCCTCATGCTGCGCAATCTCTATTTCCACCCGAACGGTCAGATTCCCGCCTACGAATGGAACTTCAGCGACGTTAATCCGCCGGTACATGCCTGGGCCACCCTCTGGCTGTATAAATACGAGCAAGGGCTTGGCCGTGCTGATCTGCGCTTTCTCGAAAGATCCTTTCAAGGCTTGGTGCTGAACTTCAACTGGTGGGTGAATCGCAAAGATCCTGCCGGACGCAACGTTTTTGCCGGGGGCTTTCTGGGACTGGACAACATCGGTGTTTTCGACCGCAGCGCCAAACTTCCCACAGGTGGCTCATTGGAACAGGCGGACGGAACGGCCTGGATGGCGTTCTACTGCCAGAACATGCTGGAGATGTCCCTGATCCTCACGGAATACGACCCGATCTACGAAGAGATTGCCTTCAAATTCATCCAGCATTTTATGTGGATTTCCTACGCCATGGACCGCATTGGCGACAATCACGACGAAATGTGGGACGAGCAGGATGGGTTCTTCTATGATCTGCTGCGCCTGCCAAATGGCCAGGCCATTCGTTTGAAGGTGCGGTCGCTGGTAGGATTGCTGCCACTCTGTGCATCGACGGTGTTCGAGGCAGATGCCGTTACACGCTTTCCCAAACTGATGGAAATGATCGCCCAGTTCAAACAACGACACCCAGGGCTGGTTTCCCACGTTGCTCCAACCGATGAGGGATTCATCGGCTATAAAGGACGACGTCTATTATCGATCCTCAACAAGAAGAAGCTGGAAAGTGTGCTTGGCTATATG
>CAYSON010000006.1:5509-13575 GCA_964432635.1 uncultured Desulfopila sp. | reverse complement strand
CGACGAAAATGAGTTCCTGGGACCACATGGCATTCGCTCGCTTTCCCGCTATCACCAGGATCATCCGTTCATCTTCCACGTCGGCCAAGAAGAGTACAAGGTGCAGTATCTGCCGGCCGAATCGAATACCGCGATGTTCGGAGGAAATTCCAACTGGCGAGGACCGGTGTGGATGCCGGTCAATGTGCTGATCATCCGGGCGCTGATTAATCTGTACAATTTCTACGGTGACCAATTCAAGGTGCAGTGTCCGACCGGCTCCGGCCAGCATATGACGCTTTTTGAGGTGGCGCATGAACTCTCCCGCCGACTTGCAGGCACTTTCCTGCGCGATGCGGACGGACAGCGACCAGTTTACGGTGGGACGGCCAAATTCCAGAAAGATCCGCACTGGCGTGATCTTATTCTGTTCTATGAATACTTCCATGGCGACAATGGCGCAGGACTTGGAGCCAACCACCAGACGGGCTGGACCGGACTGATCGCCCCGCTTATGGACGTCTTCAGGCGTTTTGATGCTAAGACCTATCTGGAAGGCGGACATAAGCAATTTTTCGAGCAACTGGTGCGGGAACAGGTTGGCGGCGAACAGAGACTGAGATAACGGAGGAATTATGGCCAACATGCATTCTCCCTCTCTCTATCAGATAAACACCCGTGTCTGGTTGACGGAACTCTCCATCTCTTTGGGCCGGCCCGCGACCTTGGCCGATATTGCCGACGCTGAACTGGACCATCTCGCCGAACTCGGCTTTGACTGGGTTTGGTTGCTGAGCGTCTGGCAGACCGGCCCGGCGGCACAGGCGATATCCCGCGCCAATCCCCAATGGGCTCATGAGTTCACCGAAACCCTGCCGGACCTGAAGAAAGAAGATATCGCCGGCTCCGGGTTCGCCATCCAAAGCTACACCGTGCATGAGGGTCTGGGTGGTGCTGCCGCCTTGGCACGACTACGAACGCGGCTGCAACAACGGGGATTGAAGTTGATGCTCGACTTTGTCCCGAACCACATGGCCCCGGACCACCCGTGGGTAAACGAACATCCAGATTATTTTGTCTGCGGAAGCGAAAACGATTTGGCCCGCTCACCGCAGAACTACTGCCGGGTACAAACGAAAGCTGGGCCGCTGGTGCTGGCCTACGGACGGGATCCCTACTTCGATGGCTGGCCTGACACCCTGCAGCTCAACTACGGCAACCATGAATTACAGCAGGCGATGACAGGCGAACTGGAAAGAATCGCCGGACAATGCGACGGTGTGCGCTGCGACATGGCGATGTTGGTTTTGCCGGAGATCTTTGAAAAGACATGGAACATCCCGACGCGACCCTTCTGGCCGACGGCAACGCAAAGGGTGCGGGAACTCGTGCCAGGCTTTTGCTTCATGGCCGAGGTCTATTGGGACCTGGAATGGACGCTGCAGCAACAGGGATTCGATTACACCTACGACAAAAGGCTCTACGATCGCCTCCGCGACATGCACGCACGGCCGGTACGTGAGCATTTGCACGCCGAACTTGATTTCCAAGAAAAATCGGCCCGCTTTCTGGAAAACCACGACGAACCGCGGGCAGCCTCGGCTTTCTCGCCCGGGGTGCATGAGGCTGCGGCGGTGCTTACCTTCCTCTCCCCCGGCTTGCGCTTTTTTCACCAGGGACAATTCCAGGGACGCAGGAAACGCATCTCTCCTCATCTGGTGCGAGGTCCGAAGGAGTCGATCGACCTGCGGTTGGAAATGTTTTACGACCGACTGCTGGCTGTGCTGCGTCAACTCGTCGTACAAAACGGCCGCTGGCTATTGCTTGAATGCCGACCGGCATGGGACTGCAACTGGACATCAGACTGTTTCATTGCCTATTCATGGACCGAAAAGGATGGTGAGAAGTGCTTGGTTGTCGTCAACTATTCTGATCACCACAGCCAGTGCTATGTAAAACTGCCGTGGTCTGACCTTTCAGGAAAAAGGTGTCAGCTGCATGATCGAATGGGACCGGCTGTGTATCAGGAAAACGGTGCTGACCTGGCGACACGAGGTCTCTACCTGGACATGCCGGCATGGGCCTATCACGTTTTTGACATACACCTGATCGGAACCTAGCAACGCCAAAATGGAACGTGCGATGCGCGGTTGCATTCAAGATGGCGGTGTATGCAACTTGCTATCTTGAATACGAACTGGAAAATGCAAAAGCTGTAAGGAGATGTTTCCTATGCCCCTCTCATTGAATCGATGCGCTGGGCAAGTCTTGCTATCTGGGCAAAATCATGGACTACGATGTCTTGTGCATGAGCCAGATTGTTGCGGAGTGATTCAAACTCCTTGCAAACCTTGTTTGCAATTTTTTTTGATGTAAAACCGAGGGTTTTTCGTACAGGCTCGTGTTCAACGAGGATCTGCATCTTGTCGGATAGCTGTAAACAGGCAAGCAGAGTAGACTGTTGGTTGCGGCGCTGCCGCTCTTCGAGCATCGCCTCGGCCTTGGCCAACCTTCCCGGTGAAATCAATTCCTTCCAGGCGTCTCCAGGCCAGATTTTCTCAATGATCGGCATGATCTGCATTTCCGCCATGGTGATGATGCCGAACAGCCACATGCGCATATAGGGATGATCGATATCAGCTCGAGTTATAACCCCCACCACCGAATCGAAGATTCTGACAAAACAATAGCTGTGTTGACTGAGCGAGAGTATTACCTCGGCGAAGTTGGCATCATCGCCGACAATCTGGTTCTGGCGAAAAGGCCTTTCACACCGCGGATCGTCGCGAAGAGCATAGCCCTCGATCAAGCCATGTCGCCGCAGACCGAAGACGGCATGGCTTGACTGCGAGAGGAGGGCCACCGACGATTCCGACACCGGCAAATCGATAGAGGGCAAAGCACGGGCGAGATCTCTGGCGGCAAATGTTTTCAGAAACAAAGCAGACATTCTGCTCATGGGGGAAAGGTGGCCTGTCGGCACCGGATTTTCCCTGACCATGCCGCTGACAACCGCCAGGGGCAGTCCCAGACACTGTGCGTTTTCCTGCGTCATCCTCGCCGCCTGCTGATACAATTCCCCGTCACCTTCGACAAGGACTTCCAGCAGCGATGCCATTTCAGTGAGATAGGTCTTCGCGAATACCGCATCGTTTCGGCAGATATCCTGGCAATTGTCGATCAGGTCGGCAAGCTTGATTGTTTTGCCCCGTGTTGAGGCGCAAGCGAGATGTGCCCGATCAAGAGCCTTACGAGTGGCTCGATTGCCGTCGGAGGAGCGGCTGACATCTGTGACCTCACTCACCAGGTCGGCCACCCCCATGCCAAATTCCTTTTCAATTTCAAGAAAGCTGGCAGGGGTATCCTCCACCACATCATGCAGCCAGGCGGCAGCAATCATTTCCTGATCATCAGTCACCGAGGCCACGATATCGGCAACATTTTTCAAGTGCACATCATAGGGCACCAGGGAATATTTGCGGCGGTGGTTGATGCGCGCATGCGCCTCTGTCGCATAGCGGTGTGCCTGACTCGTGAGGTCCATAGGGTTAAAACTTCTCGGGGATGAGTTTGAAAGCAGGTTCCTTGCCCTGAGCGGTGTTGGCAATCTTGCGCTTCGGCAACTTGACCTTTTCAGTTTCGAGTTCTTTGTATTGGACCGAGGACAGTAGATGACTGATGATATTCAGGCGCGCGCGCTTTTTATCGTCTGAATAGGTGACATTCCATGGTGCCCAGGGAACATCGGTCTTAGCAAACATCGCGTCGCGGGCCTTGGTGTAGTCATCCCAGCGGTCATAGGATTTGACATCCATCGCTGTAAGTTTCCAAATCTTGCGAGGATCGTCGATGCGCCCGGTAAGGCGACGGGTCTGCTCCTCGGGACTCACCTCCAACCAATATTTCAACAGGATGATTCCTGAATCGACCATCAATTTTTCGAAATTGGGAGCATTGTCGAGAAACCCTTTAGCCTGCTCCTCGGTGCAAAAGCCCATGACCCTTTCGACACCGGCCCGGTTGTACCAGCTCCGGTCAAAGATCACTATCTCGCCAGCGGCCGGCAGATGAGGCAGGTAACGCTGGGCATACATCTGCGACTTTTCCCGGTCGGTTGGCGCCGGCAGGGCCACCACCCGAAAGATCCTCGGGCTCACCCGCTCGGTGATGGCTTTGATCACTCCGCCCTTGCCAGCACCATCGCGGCCCTCAAAAACAATGCATACTTTAAGGCCCTTGGCAACAACCCACCGCTGCAGTTTAACCAGTTCTCCGTGCAATTTGGCCAGATGGTCTTCGTAGTCCGTGTTTTTCAGTTTCCCTCTGTCGTTTGAGACTTCCTTGGAACTTGCTGTTTTTTTCTTCTTGTCTTTTCCCATAAGGTTTCCTCCCTCCCTTTTTTCTTCGGCGAAAGTACCAAAAACTTTCCCATCAACTCTTTTTGTATTTAACAGAACATCAGTGTCTGTTCTCCGTCCCCACCTTAAGCGTTTGGAAACGTTCAATCGCTGCTCGAGCGTTAAACAGCAGGCGTTCTTTGCCAAGACGATCGGCGAGACCGGACTGTCGCACAACCTTCAGCACGCCAGGGTTGAGAGCCGCCAGCCACAAGGTCATGCCACGCGCAGTTGTGCGCTTCTCTCCTTCGATGAGCATCTGCAAAGCGGAATATTCAAAATCCGGCACCCGGCTCATATCAAGGGTTACCACCTGCGGCTGGTAATATTCCACCAATGCGTTGATTTTATCGGCGATATTCTGCGCATTGGCAAAGTAGATCCGCCCCTCCGGCCGAACGATCAACAAGCCTTCAAAGATCTCATCGTCAGGGTTTTCGGGAGAGAACGGGCGGAGCACATCAGCACCGCGTTTGCGACCAATAACATAAACGGGCGGATTGGCGGTCTGGCTCATCAGGCTGACCAGGGAGACGATGATTGCCACGACAATGCCCTTCAAGGTGCCGAAAAACAAGACGCCAAAACAGGCAACCAAGGCCCAGCCGAATTCCATCCGGCGGACTTTCAGGATAGATCGAAACTCCACCGGCTGGATCAAACCGACCGAGTAGACAATAACTACAGCAGCCAGTGTTGCATAGGGGAGAAGGCCAAGCAGCGGTGCAAACAGCAGCATCGTCGCCACCGCGGCAGCGGCAGTAACCAGTGACGCCTTCTGCGAACGCCCACCCGCAGCGCGAACAACGGCGGTCTGCGAGGTACCTCCACCGGCGGGCATGGCACCGAACAGGGCCCCGCCGACATTGGCAATACCGGTGGCGATCAGTTCGCGGTTGGCATTAATGGGTGGATCAGCTTGATTGGCAAAGGCCCGCCCGGCGGCAATCGACTCGGTGAAACTCATCAAGGCAATACCAAATGCCCCCGGCAGCAGTTGTTCGACCAATGCCAGGTCCGGTAAGGTTAACGATGGCAGCCCCTGCGGTATCAGACCAACAACAGCAACCCCCGAGGTCTGAAGGCCAAAAAACCACGAAGCGGCAATGCCGCCGGCGACGGCTACCAGCGGCGCCGGGGAGTGTGGCCAGAGCAATTCCATGCCGATGAGAACTATGAACGTCGCCACGGCGACCGCCAAGGTCAACAAGGAACTATCAGGCAGATGGTGCACAATAGACAGTACATCACGAAAAAATCCCGCCTTGGCCAGATGCACTCCAAGAAGCTTCGGCAGCTGATCAAGAACAATGACCAGGCCAATTCCCGCCTTAAAGCCGGTGAGCACGGGGGTGGAGATGAAGTTGGCAACGAAGCCGAGCCGCATCATTGCGGCCAGCATCAGTATCACCCCTACCAGGACGGTAAGGGTGACGACGGCAGCAAGCAACTGGCCAGGATTGCCGTCGGGTACGACAAGGCCAAGCTGCGTTCCCGCCAGGATGGCCAGGGTGGTGGTGGAGCTGACACTGAGCACTTTTGAAGAGCCGAGGAGTGCGTAAATCACCATCGGGACAAAGGCGGTATACAGGCCGACGGCGACCGGCAGACCGGCGACGGTGGCATAGGCCATCGCCTTGGGGAGAACCACGGCGGCAGCTGTCAAACCTGCCACTACATCAAAACGCAGTGTCATCGGAGGAGGTGTTACGGTCATTTTTTGTCCCTTTTCGATCCTGTTTTTCCGGCTTGCATGGCTAAGCAGCTGATTCTTTTTTCTCCGGACTTACCCAGGTTGTTCTTCCCCCGCGCCGTTTCATTGACTTGTCAACTGCGATGACGTCAGAGGAACGGGCTCCGCGGGAGCCTGCCAAGCATGGTCAATCCCGACATGTTTCAGAAGAATTCGACGGACCTCTTCTATGGCGAAGGGATGCGACTGACAGGAATGATCGGCACGGACAATAAATTCGGATTCCACGCCGTCGATGTGGGCACTTTTATATTCAACGACCCCATCATTGCCCGTTGCAATATTCATCCCCGGCTTTACAGCGATAATGGAGTGCCCAACCACACCGGGAGCAAGGGGTAAAGTAGCCATTTTTTTAAGGAGAGGGTTGTCCTCCGACATTCCGTCAACGCTGGTAGGTATTTTACCAGCCATGGAAGCAGGTAATTTTAACCGAGTAACCATCGTGCTGAGAAAATCTTTGCTATTGACTACTATATCATACGGAAGGGTGACGACGAAGCTCACAAGCTCACGGACCCAATTCTTAGTCAAATAGCTTCCCCGGTGTGGAGTGGATATGAATACGACCCTTTTGACATATGGCAGAGGTTGAAAAATAACCAGCCGTCGAGCGAAATCTCTAATCTTTGGATCGATATCCATCTCATCAATATTTTCATCACTGATGGCATTCCAAAGTTCGTTTCCAGGATTTACCGCAGCCATCTTGGTCAGCAGTCCGCCCTGGCTGTGGCCGATAACGACCATATCCTGCAGGGCCGGGTCTTCTCCCTCAGGATCGAGCTTGTTGATCATGGCAGTGATTGCTTCACGCATTCCTGCAGCCGAGAGTGCCACCATATTGTTACTATTGTATTGGTAAAACCAGAACTGGAAGCGTTTACGAAGCTCAGGGTCGGAGCGCAGCGAGTTGATCATCTCCGCCCACCAGACCGGGCTGCTCGCTGTACCATGGACAAATACCACCGGAATCCGGCCTGGCTCATAAGGTTGGATAAGGAGAACGTGCACAGGGATATCGCCACCGGAGATAAAACGTCTTTCGCCGAGCGTCCAGAGGGCGGCGTCATTCAGCCTATAGGCTAGAGGAGCTGTGAGGTCGGTTTCCAGCGGCACCAGTCGATCGTTGACCCGCACCTCAGCATTATCCAACGCCGAGTACAATTCCAGAAAGGCCTGAGAGTGGCCCTGCTGATAGTCTCTGATATTCCCTGACACCTTGAGAAATGCGGTGATCGGCATAGCCCCACCATACGGTGACTTGGTGCTTTTTCGAGTCAGTCCGACGAGCGGCAGACCCATGCCGGGGGTGCGATTACGGACAGTGAATCCGTGTATCGCATAGCTGTCTGCCGGAAACAATCCCTCAAAATTTTCGTACTCCCAGGCGAGTGTGTCGGTTTTGAGAGTCAAGGGCAGGTCCCCCACGGGCAGATTTCTTATGCCCCCGGAGAAATTCAGGCTGTTGTTTTCGTTGACTGGAAAGGCTTGCCAAAGTGCACGATTATAGAGATCACAGGCATCACGAAAATGGCTGTCATACGCTGTTGGGGGTGGTTCCCGACCATCACCCAGCAGGTAGAAATAGGCATAGACAGCCGACTGGAGAAATAATTCCCGAGCCTCATTCCGACCTTCATGGGTAGAACCTGCCTGGAGTTTTCCACCATGCAGATAACTGAGTTCAGCCAGGGCGAAAAGTATATCCCGACGATCATCGGTTTTACTGATTTCATGCAAGGCCTGGAGTGTTTTTAGGGGATCTTTATCCAGCAATTCGAGGAGATTGTATCTTTGCAGGACAGCCTTGATAGTATCGCTCGTTTTGCCTGCGCCCAGAGCATTATCGTTCCGGATATTGTAGGAATCTTGGGGTGACACCTTGGTCACACCGATCGGCACGGCGCATCCGGACAGGACAAAGGTCAGCAACA
>CAYSON010000006.1:0-5499 GCA_964432635.1 uncultured Desulfopila sp. | reverse complement strand
CAAGGAAGAAGCAACCTTGGCGCAAATTCAATGAACTTCGATAAGACTTCATGCCACACCTTACAATGAAATATCCGGCAAACCCTCGCGAATGTGCCGGGAGAAATCAGGAGATGTATTGAATTCCTGAGCCTTTTTATTGATATAACTTCGTTTTTTAAGTTCAGCAAACGACAGATCGTGGCTGAGAGCGCCCCTCTCATAGATCATCTCATCGATATAGCCGTTGACAATCAGTCGCCAGTCGAGCCGGGCGTCGGGATTATACGGCGCAGTGTGCTGGCGGATGCTGGTCGTACAGTTACCGGTGAGAGCGTTGTACCATTCCGGCTGATCTTTCAGCTGATTAACTTCTCTAAGATAATCAACAAACACCTTGCGGATCATTTCCGGTTTGACCTTGAGACGGTACAGGTATACCTCTTCCTGGCGAAAATTGGTGCGCAGACGAACCACATCGCGCTCATCGGCCATAACATAGATCTTCTCGTACTGGCGGAAAAATCCCTTGACGGCCGAATACTCCTCTCCCTTTTCCTTGCGGGTTTCAATCGAAAAACAGACGTTGCCACCGCCCTCGAAGCCGAAACTGAGCATGGTGTGGGCAATATGCGGCGAACCCCAGTATACAAGGAAAAGGTCAAGGCTCTGGAGTTTGGAGAGATTAAAGCTTCGATCATAGTAGTTGCAGGTGAAATCGGACTCAGTGCGGTAGTCACAGTTGCGGACATTGTGCAGAACTACTTGTTCACCAGCCATTTCTGCCCAAGGAAGAACGGCCAGATCCTTTTGCCAATCCCGGTTGTTTGAAGGTTCCAGGGAGAAAAACCAAAGGACGACACAGGCAAAGAAAAGACCAGGTACAGCCAGCCCTCGCCAGCGGAAAGGCAGCAGCAGAGGGGGAATAAACATGCCCAAAACCAGGAGGACGGCGACGATGCGACGGATAATCGGCGACAGCTGCGACAGCCAAACGGCGGAAACCGCCCAACCTGTCATCAGAAGGAGGACAAGGCAAACACAGAACCATCCGAAAGTCCGATGGGTGGATGAGGTGCGGTGATAAAACATCGCTTTCAAGACGTTTCTAGTAGTTGATAGGTGATGGTGAGAAGACATCGCTTTCTGAGGCGGTATTAAAGTACCTGCTCCTGATCAAAGTCGATTCAATTATGCTTGAAGCAAGTATATTTTTCAAGTTGAACTTGCTAGTTTTTCCTTGACGAGAAACTTCTTTATGTCAGGCAAGTACCCCTAAGTTGAGACTTTTGCTGTATCTTCAGTCACCCTATTTCGCATGAGCACAGGAAATTGAACTGAGCAGCGCACCGGCCTGCACACCTTCCGCAGCCCTTGTGAAGAGCTAGTTTAGGCTCCAGACAACAAAGGGCGGGTGGCAATTTCGGCAAGGTTGTTGTCCTGGATAATCGCCGCGTGGTGGAGAGAGACGAGTAAGCGGTTACACTGTGTCAAGGAATAATTAGCCGCCCACCTGAACAGGTTCATCGCGGTGCGGAACTCTTTTATTTGCTGGATCGACCTAAATAGGATACAGTCTTTCATTGTGAACGGAGAGGCTTCAATAGGAAGCCGATTTGTTTTAGCGTTGCCCATAAAGCTATTGCCTATCACCGACCCATGCCCCCAAACAACTGCTCCACGAGACTCAAGCCATCGCCAAAATGAAAAAGGTGGCGACCAAAAGTACAGCGCAAGAGTCGGTGGTGCAGTCTGATAAGATCATCACCGACGCGGTGTCGAACCTGGTCACCGATCCCAAGGAGACCTTACATGTGGCTCCGGCAGGTCGCTTGTTTATGGCAAGGATATAAAAAACAAAGTGCACCCGCTAAGGGTTGCCGGCGATGGGCGGAAGATATACATGAGAAGCTGTCGGCTGCATGATTCTCAATAGAATGTGTAACAACTCACCGCAAGGAGATTTTCACTTCATGAACACCAATAACCAGCCAATTTCTCTCGCAGGGCCTGGCTCCCGAATCCGAGGCTACCGGGACGGAATCTCTCTTGGCCTGCTGGCCTTATATCTGCTACTCACCGCCCAGCCGGCCGAGGCCTCGTTGTTCAAAGGCGAAGCCCTTGACAAGGCGGCCGAAGTTCTTTCCTGGGTTGTCCTCATCCTGGTCCCGATTGCGGGAGTGGTTGCCTTCTGGCTGGTGCACATCCTGCCGGAGAAGATCGCCGAAAAACGCAAACACCCCCAGGCTAAGGCCATCCAGACTCTTTGCCTGTTATCACTGTTCTTCGGCGGCATTCTCTGGCCGCTGGCGTGGCTTTGGGCCTACACCAAGCCAGTACTGTACAAGATGGCCTATGGTACTGATACCGTCGAGCCCGATCACGGTAAAAAACCGGTGCCGGCGGACGAGGCCGCCGAACTGGCGCGACTCAAGGCGCAGGTGAACGAACTCGAAGCGAAACTTGCGGGCAAGCCGGTGGAACAGGGAGGTACTATCTGATATGGAAGCGATATTGCTGGGTATCTATTCGTTCTTTGTCTGGTTGATTTTCTTCAAGTTCCGGCTGCTGCCCTGGAATATCACCTCTCAGGTCATCACCGTCACCATTCCCATTATCGGCATCACCTGTCTGATCCTGTTCCTGAACATTTATGCCCCATCGTCGCACGACGTGCGAGTCATCAACTATGTGGTGCCGATCAATGCCCGGGTCAACGGCCTGGTCACCGAGGTGCCGATAGAGCCGAACCGACCGATCAAGAAGGGTGATATCCTTTTCAAGATCGATCCGGTGCCCTATGAGATCGATGTCAGAAATTTCGAGGCCCAGCTAGCCCAGTTGCAGGTGCAGATGATCACCGCCGAGGCCGGCAGTACGCAAGAACGGCTAAAGGGCGCTGCCGGCAAGAAGGATGCAATGTCCGCCAAACTCGAACTCGCCCGTTTGCGCGTTAAACAGTTGAAAGAGCTCGCTAATTCCGGAGCCGGCAACCAATTCGATTTCGAGCAGGCGAGAGCCGATGTTGCCAATCTCGAAGGCGAACTGGCCTCAAGCACAGCCAACGAGTCGCAGATCCGCGAGACTCTGTCGGGAAAAACCCCGGAGGGCGAGCAGGACACGGTGGCCAACATCAAGGCCCAGATCGCCAAGGCAGAAGCCCAATTAGCCAACGCCCGCTGGAACCTGTCCCAGACAGTCTACCGGGCGCCGGCCAACGGTACGGTGGTTGCCCTGACCCTGCGTCCAGGGGCGATGGCAGTACCTCTGCCGATGGTGCCGGCGATGAACTTCGTCGAGGACGAGCAATGGATCCTGGCCATTTACGCCCAGAACGAGGTTCGGGAGGTCAAACCGGGACAAGAGGCAGAACTCTCCTTCAAGATGCATCCGGGCCGTATCGTCAAATGCAAGGTTGATTCGATCATGTGGGCCACAGCCCAGGGTCAGCTACCGATCGGCAGCATGAACGCCAACGCCGGTGTTGCGCCGATTCCGCCCTATGGATTGGCGGTACGGTTGTTGCCTGATGATAAAGACAAGGATATTTTTCTCGCTGCCGGGGCTCGGGGCGCTGGGGCGGTGTACACCGACGGCGGCGAAGTGATCCATATCCTGCGTAAGGTCTTTCTCCGTGTCAGCGCCAAGCTCGATTGGCTGATCCTGAAACTGCACTGAGAGGCGGATATGGTGAATCTTTTTTCAGTGGAAAAACGTCTGTGCAGAATCGCTCTCGCTCTCGGGGCATCGATCATGCTGTTTTCTGGCTGCGCACTCAAGGAAGCGCCTGAGCCTGTGGAAATCCGCAATGAAGCCCTCTCAGGGGTTGAACTACCCCCGGCTTGGAAGGCGGGCGGTGATCGCGGAGAAATCAGGGACAACTGGCTAGCCGAGTTCAGCGATCCACAACTTTCTTCCTTGGTGGATGAAGCGCTGCAGCACAACCCCGACCTGCTGGTCTCCGCTACCCGGGTCGAGCAGGCCGCCGAATATGTCAACCTCGCAAAGTCGGCCCTCTATCCCGCGATCAACCTGCTCGGTACCGGTGGGATAAAATCCGGCGGCGGCGATCTCAGTTCGGCCATCCAGGGCGTTGCCTTGCCGATCTCGTGGGAAATCGATCTCTGGGGCCGACTCCGTTATGCCCGCAATGCCGCCGAGGAAGATTCCCGTTCGGCTCAGGCCGATTTCGCTTATGCCCGGCAGTCGATTGCCGCTGCGGTCGCCAGGAGCTGGTTCACTGCCAGCGAGACTTGGCTACAGCGGCAAATCGCGCTTGATATGGTGCAGTCGGCTGGGCAGCTGCTGGCGTTGGCTGAAATCCGGCACAAGGTTGGAGCCGGCAACGAGCAGGACGTGGCCCTGGCCCGTGCCAGCCTCGGCACCCTGCGGGACGGTGCCAAGCAGATCGAACTGGCCCACCAGCAGGCGATCCGGGCTTTAGAACTGCTGGTAGGCCGTTATCCTTCAGCCGAACTCGCGGCCCGCCGGAAACTCACCTTACTGCCCGGCACCGTTCCGGTCGGCATGCCGCTGGAAGTTCTGGAGCGTCGTCCCGACCTGGTCGCAGCCGAGAGGCGTGTTGCCGCGGCCTTCAACCGAGTCGGCGAGGCCAAGGCGGCCCGCCTGCCGAAGATCGCCCTCAACGCCAGTGTCGCCACGATGACGAGTGAAGTGATCCAGATGAAGAAGGATTACGACAATCCAACCAGCGGCGCCGGGGCCCGCCTTGTTGCCCCCCTCTACCAGGGCGGGGCGCTGGTGACCCAGGTGGAGATCCGCACCCTGGAACAGAAGGAGGCGGTTGCCGCTTATGCCGCTTCTGCCCTCAAGGCCTTAAGTGATGTCGAGAGCGCCCTAGCCGCTGGCGGCAACCTTACTGAGCGCGAGCAACTCCTACAACGCGCAGTGACCGATAACCGGCGGGCCCTTGAGCTGGTCGAGACCAGCTACCGCACCGGCAGGACCGACATGCGGGCGGTGCAATCGCAGCTTCTCGATCTCCAGACCGCCCGCCTCAGTCTGCTGCGGGTGCAGAGCGAGCAACTCAGCCAGAGAGTCAACCTTCACCTCGCCCTCGGCGGATCATTTACGCAAAGCGTGTAATCCTCGGATTTTACAGAAGTAGTTTGAAGATCAGCATGTTATTTTGCGATGATGATCTTCCACGCCTTGCGTCAAGCAGGAGCATCGTTAATGGCCAGTATCAATACACCCATTGTTACCAGCCAGGAGATACTCTGCGACGACAACCATAAATAACAGAGATCTCCTTGCACAGGTTTCACGAGACCGAAAATCAGGCAATACGCTTGTGAATATGAGGCTGCGAGAGAAAAGTCTTCCACAAAGAAATTATATTTTTTTCTGTTTTTCTCTGATTATGGAAATGAGGATTTTTCCCCTTTCGCCCAGAAATCTTACGACTTTTCTGTGTATTTTTCTCACCGGTTCAACCGGTATGATGTATCAGATAACCTGGCAGCGATATCTGTCAAGGCTCCTCGGAGGTGATGCTGC
>CAYSON010000005.1:0-20596 GCA_964432635.1 uncultured Desulfopila sp. | reverse complement strand
TCAAGGAGTTGCTTTATGACCATCACCGACTGGATACATGCCATTGCCGGATTGTTCATTCTTGTCAGCCTGTCCCTGGGGGCCAGTGTCAGTCCATTGTATCACAGCAGTTACTGGCTGATCTTCACTGCCTTTGTTGGCCTCAATCTGTTGCAGTTCGGATTCAGCAAGTTTTGCCCGCTTGGCCTCATCTTGAAAAGGCTCGGAGTGCCTGAAACCAGGGCATAAGTCCCATCCGGCAGACCCTAATCGTTCGCCATGGGAACGCCACAAGAGGCCTGCCAGCAACAGCCCATCTCGGAACAAGCCTGACGCTGTCGGAAACAGGGGGCATTGCCCTCCTTCACCTGGATGCGACCAATCAGCTCAGCCAGCTTCACCCCTTTCTCCTGGGGAACACCCAACACCAGCGCCTTTTTCCGCGCCAGGGAAAAAAGTTTCGGGCCCTTCCTGTATACTTTATTGCGCGACATCATTTACCCCCTGTAAGCCCGTCGATTTTCGGGTCGCCAAACGGGTTTGCCGTTTCAGCCATTTTCGTTGCAGAACTCGCCGCTGTCCCTCGGTTTCGCCTCTTACCTTCCTCATCCATTCACTGGGTAATCGCCATGCATGGTCTTCCCGGCTAAATCTCAAATGGGAAGGATGTGATATTCCTCAACGATCGGGTGCACCCCCTTGAGCACCTGACCGTTACGACCGTCGATGGAGATCGGATCTCCAAACTCGATACGCCAACCGGCGATGTCACAGTATTGCTCGGTTTCGTACACCTTGAGGCTCCGACAACCAACAACGCAGGTTTTATCGAGGCGCACCGCCACCACCGAAGCGTGCGAGGTCTGCCCTCCCCTGGAGGTGAGCAGGCCGTCGGCCTGGCAAACCACATTGATATCCTCCGGCACCGTATCCTGCCTGATGAGAATCAATGGCGTGGCCGGATCACTCTGTCGCAAAGCGCGAATGTTGTCTTCGCTGAAGACTGCCCTTCCCGACAGTGCCGAGCCGCACACGCCAACCCCCTTGCCGAGATGCGCCTCCTCAAGGACTTTGCTCTCGACAAAGACGTTGAGGTGCTCTTTCTTCTTGATTGTGATCATGTCCCGCGTCTGCAGGAGATAGAGTGACTCGAGCTCGGGACTTTCAAAGGTGAATTCAATTTCCTGCGGGTTCCACCTTTTCTCATAGACGAGTTCGCGGGAAATGAGCAGCAGTTGCTCATAAATCTTGGGGAAGCGCCGCTCCAGGGTATCCTCTTCGGCCCGACCGTCGAGCTTGGCCTGCTCCAGGGAGATGGCATGGCTCGACACCAGTCCGGAGACAATATCCTCGCCCTGATCGCCATAGGCATAATCCCCCCAGAGGGCGACTCGCTGCACCTTGCGATAGGGGTGGGCGGTGAAGACCACCCCGGATCCGGCCTTGGCGTTGCGATTCCCGAATACCATGGCCTGGACGATCACTGCCGTCCCCCAGGAATCAGAGACATCCATGATCTTGCGATACTCCAGGGCCTTCTGGGTATCCCAGGAATCGAGAACCAGCTGAATCGCCTCAACCAGCTGCAGCCAGGGATCCTCCGGGATCACGATGCCCTTATGGCGGACAAGCCGCTGGTAGTCAAGAGCCAGTTCGCGCATCTGCTCTGCGGAAAAATGCCGCTTGAGACTGACTCCGTGCTTTGTTTTGGCAGCATTCATCAACCCCTGGAACTCCTCCCGCCCAACCCCGCTGATCATCGCCCAGGATTGCAGGAAGCGCCGGTAGTTGTCCCAGGCAAAATAGCCGTTGCCATGATTGGCGACGAGATCGGCAATCATGTCTTCATTAAGACCGACGTTGTGAACGGTAGCCATCATCCCCGGCATGGAGATCGCCCCGCCGCTGCGCACCGAAAGCAGCAGGGGACGGACCGGGGAACCATAGATATTGCCAGTCATTTCCTCAATCTCGGTCAACGCCAGACGCACCCGCTGCATGAACTCTTCCCTGGTTTTACTGTAGGAGAAGAGTATCTCCCGACAACGAAAAATTTCCGTGGTCAAGACAAAGGCCGGAGGGACACGAATGCCGTCACCGATGAGGGTGGCGAGATTGAATCCCTTATTACCCAGATGCACGAGATTGTTGGTGTAAGGATTGGGTCGGTGCAGCATCGACAAGACCCGCTCCGGGTTGTAGGTCATGAGGATATCAAGTCGTTCCTTGCCGAGGAGGTCTTTCTGGTTTTCGAGGGTCTGCAGAATGCGAAGGATGAAATTATCAAGATGCTGCAACCCGAAGGTCGAGGAGATCAGTTCCCGGAAAAACACCTCCGAGAGGCGCTGCACCGTGGTCCCAATCTCCTCTTCATCATAGAAGTTGGCGAACTTTTCGAGAAGATTTTCTCTACCGATCTGCGGGATGATGATCGATAGGTTGTTCTGATGAATGTTGGTATAGAAGGCATAGATAACATCCTTGACCCCCTCCGACATACCCCGAATGATATCAAGATATTGGGTGTAGGAAAAACGCCGCACCTTGAGAGAGGCCTCGAGCAGCGACAGATAGGTGGAAAGTCGTCGTGAGGTGATGCCATCAATGGCCAAGGCGCGGAGAAAGAGACGGATGCAGCGGACAATGTTATAGAAGGTCGCCTGGGTGATAATCGACAGGTTGACGGTGTCGGGTAACTTCTCAAGATAGAGATTGGCCATGTTCTCAAGGCGGAAAGTCAGACTCAACGCGTCGAATTTTCGCTCTTTGTAGCGACCATAGACGGAGGGAATGTCGGCGGCGATGTGCCGCTTATAATAGATGTCCTCCTGTGCCTCGAAGGTTTCGGGTGAAAGGATGATGGCCTTCAACCCCTCCAGGGCTGAGAGTAAAGCCTCAAGGCACCGCTCGGTATTGGTATGATCGAGAGTTGTGAGCAGTCCTTCCATCTCAGGAAAGCCGTCGTTGACCGCCTTGTCGATCTCACCGCGCAATTGCTGCACACCAAGGTTGTATTTTTTGTAGAGCAACTTGTACATGCGGATCAACAGCTCGAAGCGGCGAACCTCGTGGCTTTTGAGGTCGGTCTGCTGTTTGAGAAAGTCTCCAATGGCGTCGAGATCTTTGCCAAGGATATCCTGGACCCGATGTATTCCCAACCCCGGCCAGAAACGGGCGCTGAGTAGCTGGAGATCGTCGATGAAGACTCCTTCGGCTTTGATCTGACTGTAGACTTCTTCCGGAAGGTAGGGGATGAGCAGGGTCTTATCGCCAGTCTTCCAGAAAGCAAAAATCGCCTGGACAAAATCGACGATCAGGTTGGAGCTTTCGACGTGGCCTTGCTTGCGCAGAAAGTGAATGAGCTGATCCTGGCGATTATGGATCTCGTCGAGCTCGGTGGAAACGTCGCGCAATTCGCCTTCCGATCCGATTTCATTAAAAAAAACCGGCATAAGTTTTGCGAATTGTTTGGAGAGGTTGTAGATCGGTTCAATGGGATGGTTGAGCAACTGGGTAATATCCCTTTGAAAAAGATCGGTATCCTTGATACACGTCCCCGAGAGTTTGAGGTGGATGATCAGGGCCGAAAACAGCGTCGAGCACCATTTCGGTTCGCGCATGATCAGATAGAGCCAGACGCGGATATTGGCGAGGTGGGCTGGATTGGCCAGCGGCTGCCAGTTCTCGTCGACGCCGACCACACCAGCATGTTGAAAACCGAAACGAACCACGCCCCAGAGAAAGGCCTCGACCATGCGGCTGTTGCCGCGATCGAACACCTCGCCTCCCAGCACCTGAATACACTGCAGCGAGGTGTGGGGGAATTTCCGAACATTGGCTTTGAGGAGCTTGAAGGTGGTGAGGAGAAACTCTTCAATCTCCTCGAAGCTCTGTTGGCGGATGAGATGGACAAGACTGCGATTGATCTCCCGGAGAGTCTCCTCATGGATGAGCGAGAGTCCGGTGGTATCCATGATTTTAAAGAGAAAGAGGAGCTTACGGTTCTCGTTGAACTGGTGGAGCGGTGTCTCCTCACCGACCCCAACGACCTCCACCAACCTCGCGGGCATCGTTCGATAATACTTTACAATATCAAGATGTTCTGGATGGGCCAACATGGCCCTGATCGCTGTTATGGGATCATGCTGCACCTCGAGTTCCCGTACCCCCGTGAGGTGCTCAGCCATGGTCTCATGGGAGATCGCGCGGAAGAGGTCGGCGGAATGGAAATCGTCCGGGGCGATGGCACAGCGACCAAGAAACCAGGTCAGTGGGTCGTCCTCCCGCATCCAATAGCGGTAACAGGCGATGTGCATGGTTTGCAGAAATCTCGCCAGGGGGAGGAAATCGAAAGAAACCTTGCCTTGCTCACTCAGTGATAGCAAATGCCTGGTGATTTTGCCGAAAGGCTGTTGGCCCTGGACGATCTGCAGCAGGATGTGGCGGTCGCTGCGATCTAGCTCGCTAAACTGCCGTAAGTTCTCGTTGATCCCTTTTTCAAAGCGCGGGAGATCTGCACCGACGAAGCGGCTAACCATCTTTTCCAGCCACGCCATCAAGGCCCCGACCGCCTGGGCCAAGAGAGCCGAATCCCGGGATGTTTCCTGCACCGCCAAGAGAAACAACCGGGAAAAACACGAAAAGGCCTGGGGTCCCAGTGGGTGCGCGTAATAATGATTGCTGTTTTTAAGGGCAAAACTCCGCAATTGCGGCAAAATGATCTTCCAGTTGCGAAAGCGGTGACACACCTCGAAAAGAAGTTTTTCCAGAGTGGAGTGCAGCCCCTTATACTGTTGCACCACCTCGAGCAGCACCAGCAGCTCCTCATCGATGGTCACCTGGGTGGCGGTCTCGAGCAAATTGGCACGCAAGGCGTCCGATTCTATGGCTGGGGTGTTGTCGGCTGACTCCATGAAAACCTTGAGGGCAAGTGTTGGCAGGAAAACGTAAGGGCATCACCTAGCGAGTATAATGAACTCGGTCCCTATGTGGCAAGAAAGAAAAAAACGCCCTTGCTGGCCATAAACCGGCAAAGGCGTCAGTCTTTCCTCCACGCAACCTCAGAAATGGCTTTACAGCGCCTTGTGAGCCTCCATATGCAGGATCAAGTCGAGCATGCGATTGGAGTACCCCCATTCGTTGTCATACCAACTCATTACCTTGACCGAACGACCGATAACCTTGGTGCACTGGGCATCGATGATCGAGGAGTGCGGATCTCCCTGGAAATCGATGGAGACCAAGGGCAATTCGGTATAACCAAGATACCGGTTGGCCGCCTCTTTGAGGGCCTGATTGACTTCGGCGACTGTGGTATCCCGCTCCACCTCCATGACCGCATCCACCAGAGAAACCGTTGGTGTCGGCACGCGAACCGCCAGTCCGTCAAACTTCCCCTTCAGCTCCGGAATAACCAGGGAAACGGCCGCTGCCGCCCCGGTTTTGGTGGGAATCATCGACATGGCGGCGGCTCGTGCCCGGCGTGGGTCGGAATGCGGGAAATCCAGCAAGCATTGATCCCCGGTGTAGGCATGAACGGTGGTCATCAACCCACGTACGATGCCGAACCGGTCGAGGATAACTTTGGCGAAAGGGGCCAGGCAATTGGTGGTGCATGAGGCGTTGGAAACTACATGATGGACAAGGGGATCATACTCGTCCTCGTTGACACCCATGACGATGGTCTTGACATTGCCTTTGGCCGGAGCAGAAATGATCACCTTTGCGGCACCAGCGTCAATATGCGCCTGCGCTGATTCGGCATCGACAAACTTCCCCGTGCATTCGGCAACATATTCAACACCAACACCACCCCAAGGAATCTCCGCCGGATTGCGATGATTAGAAACCGAGACGAGACGGCCGTCGACGACTATGCCGTGTTCATTGCTCTCGACCTCGCGCCCGTAAACCCCCATGATCGAATCGTACTTTAGTAGATGCGCCAAGGTTTTGTTGTCGGTGAGGTCATTGATCGCCACCACCTCGACATTGGCAAAGGCCGGATCCTTGTCGATAGCCCTGAAGATGTTTCTACCGATCCTGCCAAACCCGTTTATTCCAATCTTTACCGTCATGGTTATTCTCCTCTGCCCCGGTGCTCACGCAACCGGGTTCTGGGCTATTACGGTCATGACGGCCTTAAGCCGCTGACCCTCGGACGACAGTCCCCTTCCCTCATCATCTTCTCATTCCTGACACACCTGCTCTTCCCGGGCTCGGCGGTAAAGATCGAGATATCTCTCCTTGACCCTGCTCCAGGTATGCTGCTCTTTGATGCGCTGAACCGCCTGAAGCTGCATGTGTCGTTTGAGCTGGTCGTCCCTGTACACCTCCATCGCTCTCTCCATGGCGCGGACCAACCCCGACGGATCATTTTCATGGTAGGCAATGCCGGTGACCCCATCAACAACCTTGACCAGTCCCCCGACATGGTGAACGATGGGCAGATTGCCGAAAAGCTGGGCGATGAAATCGGTCAGTCCGCAGGGTTCGTAACGAGACGGCATAACGAAAAAATCGCCGGCGGCATAGACCCGATTGGCGAGATCGACACTAAAACCCTGGAGAAAACAGAGTCGCCCACGAAGATCTGCCTTTTCCGTCATCGCTTTCAGGGCAAGGTTCAACTCGGTCGGGCCGTTGCCGAGAATAACTATCTGCGCCGTCGGCTCTAGCTGCAGCAGTTCTTCCACCGCCGGCATAAGGATATCGATCCCTTTCTGTTCATTGAGACGGCCAATAAAGGTAAACAGTGGGCCGTCGCCGCCAGGTTGCAGTTCACCGAAACAAGTCACCCCGTCGAGTTTATTTTTGTTGGCGAGATCAAACAGGAACAGTGTCTTGCCACGCCTCTTGCCGCTCAAGTCGTCTTCCGCCTGGCCGGGATCAAAGCGCAGCGTCGGGTCTTTTCTCGCTACCAGCTCCGGCGTGAAAAACTTCGGATCAATACCATTGGTAATGCCTTCAAGATAGACCTGACGCCGCAGCAGTTCATGCCCCAACCATCCAGTCAACTGGTCGCTGTCCGTTTCGCGAAGTTCTCGGGCATAGTTTTCGCTGACCGTGTTGACCATCGCATACATTCCGGCCGCAAGAAATGGGTCAAACTTTCGATCCAATTGATTCTCATAGATGAGATGCCTCGGCAAGCCGGTTATAGAAACGGCATAGGGCAGGTCGATGACCTCCTGGTGATACCCAAGACCAGCATTATGGATGGTCACTACGCAACCGCATTCCCTGAAATAATTGCGATAGCCTGCGGTTTCCCGAATCAGGGCCGGTAAGACGGCAGTGTGACCGTCATGGCAATGGATAACCTCCGGTCTTTCCCGCAGGGTTATCATCAGTTCCAGGGCCGCCTTTTGCAATAAGAGATTCATGGCGAAAAAATCATGATGACCCATTGATTGCTTCTGCCAGGGGACGAGATCTTCATCCTTCTCGCTATAGGTGTAAACATCGGATTTCTGCCGAAAGCGGTCGGCATCGACCAGGTAGAGATGGACCTTGCCCAGCCGGTTATAAAAAAACCGCACTTCCTCAAGAATGCGCTTGTCCGGCTGATGCATCTCGATGGGTAATCTCAGCACCCGGCTGCGGCAAAACGGGTCCTGCAACGGGGTAAACCCGTGTTTCGACGCATCGACGAAGCCGTAACGCGGCAGCACCACATGGACCGAGCGACTATTTGATCGAGCCAGGGCTTCCGCCAGCTGACAGGCCACATCTTTGACACCACCGGCCCCGGCCAGATGTCCATACTCCCGGCTGAGCATCCAGATGTTTTTTACCCGCATTGTCGCCTCGATATTACTCCCCCTCCCGGCCATGCTACTCTCCTGACTTTGCCCCACCTCGTCTTCTTGGCACCGCGGCTCTTCTTATTCGCAACGATAGTTTCATTGTATTCGCAATGTTCGACATGTCAAGCAACACCCTGTGAAGTGCAGCACCAATGAGCGCTGTCCCCCACTGCAGGACACGGCAAGAATCCGCCTGGCACCGGCTTGACCGCTATCTTTTCACTGTCATTGCACCGCCTTTGAGCAAAGATTGACGTATGCCGTTAAATACCCTATAGTTGAATTTTCATCCATACTTAGCATGCCGTTGCCTTGATGACTTTGTCGCAGAGAAGAATGCTCTCATCAACGACAACCGTTAAAGGGTTCGCCCCCTGTACCCTGCGCTTCATCCTTTGTAGGAGGGAATATGCCCCAAGGCCAGCTCAAGATAGCCACAACATCCAGGATGGAATTCATCAACATCACCGGGGAAATCGACAAGATCCTCCTCAGTCAGCCGATGGCATCCGGGGTTATCCATCTCTTCAGTCCACACACCACCGCCGGCCTGCTCATCAACGAAGGCGCCGATCCCGACGTCTGTCTCGACCTCCTGCAGGCCTTGGACCACCTCGTCCCCAAGCACCTCGGCTTCAAGCATCGGGAGGGCAACTCTCCCTCCCATATCATGACCATGCTGACCGGCAGTACGCTGACGCTGTTCATCGAGAAGGGGAAACTGCAGTTGGGCACTTGGCAAAAGGTCTTTCTCGGTGAATTCGACGGCCCGCGTTCTCGTACCGTCCGCTGGAAAACCCTTCCCGATCCGCAACAGCCCTTCGCCAACATTCCTATTACCTGAGTCTGCCATGGGCCTCAATCCCCACAAAATGTGTTTCGGTTTGAGCGAGGAACTTGATCGCCAATCCCTGGCGGTGTTCTTGCAACTGAGTGGCCGTCCCGAATTCGCCGAGCTGTTCTCGACTCGTCTCTCCAGTGAGGAAATAGTGCGACTTGTCGACTCCTTCTTTGATCTGTTACACAAACATCTGAGCAAGAACGAATACCATCAATTATTTCTTCTCGACCCCGATCATCACCACGAGGAGTAGGGTGTGGCTGACAACAAACTGCACGACCTGCGCAGCTATCTCGAGGTGTTGCGGCGCGAGCGACAACTCTTGGTCATAGAGGAAGAAGTCGATCCCTACCTGGAGATCGCCGAAATCCATCGTCGGGTCATCGCCGGTGGCGGCCCGGCGCTGCTCTTCACCAGGGTCAAGGGCTCGCAGTTCCCGGTCGTCACCAACCTCTTTGGCACACCCAAGAGGCTGGAACTGGCCTTCGGCAGCAAACCGCAGCATTTTGTACGTGACATCGTTCGCCTCATCGAAACGGGCATGCCACTCTCGGCGCGGCAATTGTGGAGTAATCGTCAACTGCTCATCGATGGCCTGAAAATAGGCCTAAAGACCCGCAAAAAGGGCACCATTCTCGACCATTGCCAGCGGCCACCACGGCTGACTTCTCTGCCGATGCTCACCTCCTGGCATAGCGACGGCGGCGCCTTCGTTACCCTTCCCTTAGTATACACCGAGCATCCCGACGGCAGAGGGCACAATCTCGGCATGTATCGCATTCATCGCTACGACGATGCCACCACCGGCATCCATTGGCAGATCCACAAAGGAGGCGGGTATCACTATTTTGAGGCGGAACAACGCAACCAACCCCTTCCGGTAACCCTATTTATCGGCGGCCCGCCAGCCTTGATGTTGGCCGCCATCGCCCCCCTGCCCGAGGATTTGCCGGAACTGCTGCTCACCTCCCTGGTTATCGGCGACAAGTTGGAAATGACTTGTGATCCCCTGGGTGGGCACCGACTGGTCGCCAATGCCGAATTTGCCGTGAAGGGCATCGTTCCACCGCATCTGCGTCATCCCGAGGGCCCCTTTGGCGATCATTATGGCTACGATTCGCTGCAGCATGATTATCCGGTTTTTCAAGTCAGCCACATGTATCACCGCGACAACGCCATCTATCCGGCCACGGTGGTGGGACGCCCGCGGCAGGAAGATTTTTTTATCGGCGACTATCTCCAGGACCTGCTGTCCCCCCTCTTTCCTCTGGTCATGAAGGGTGTAAAAAAGCTCAAGACTTTCGGCGAAACCGGCTTTCACTGCCTCGCCGCCGCCCAAGTCGCCGATCGTTACCCACGCGAAGCCTTCGCCTGCGGTCTGCGCATTCTCGGCGAGGGGCAATTATCGCTCAGCAAATTTCTTATCCTCACTGATGGAAACGTCGACATTACCGACTTTCCCAAGATCTGGGAACATGTCCTGGAAAGGGTCCAGTGGGAGCAGGACCTCTTCATCTTTGCCAACGTCTCCCAGGACACCCTCGACTATACCGGACCTTCTGTCAACAAGGGGTCGAAGGCCATGCTGCTCGGTCTCGGCAGAGATAAGCGGCGGGAGTTGCCGGGCGAGTTTTCCGCGACACTGCCCGCCACCTGTTCCCACCCACGAGTCTTCCTGCCAGGAACCCTGGTGGTTTCAGGGACCTCGTACACCGAGTCTCCGGAACTGGCTAAGGAATTGTCGGAATTTCCAGCCCTCAGTGAATGGCCGATCATCTTTTTGGTCGATGACAGCCGCGCCGCCTGCACCTCGGTGCAGGAATTCCTCTGGACCATCTTTACCAGATTCGAACCAGCCGCCGACATTCACGCCCGCGCCTTGCTGGTAAGAAGGTATCACGTCGGCCTCAACCCACCGGTGGTCATCGACTGTCGTATGAAACCCTGGTACACCGATGTCCTCGAGGTCGACACAGCGACCAGGAACTTGGTCGACAGTAAGTATTGCCGGATCATTCCCCCGCAATGGCGATGACTCCGGCAATCCGTTTGCAAAAATACCTGGCCCAGTGCGGCATCGCCTCCCGGCGCAAAGCGGAGGAGTTGATCGCCTCGGGATTGGTTTCGGTGGATGGGCAGGTAGTCCGGGAGATGGGCACAAGCATCATTCCCGGGCGCCATGAGGTGCTTTGCAACGGCACCCCGGTGGTCGAAAAGGAAGAAAAGATCTATTATTTGCTTAATAAGCCGAAAGGCTACGTCACCACCCTCTTCGACCCACAAAGGCGCCCCATCGTTACCTCGCTGATCAAGGAATGCACGTTGCGCCTCTTTCCCGTCGGCCGCCTCGACCTCGATACCGAAGGAGCCCTCATCCTCACCAACGATGGTGATCTCGCTCAGAAGATCCAACATCCAAGCAATGAAACCAATAAGACCTATGAGACCCTGGTCAAAGGTCGTCCCAGTCCAGAGAAAATCGCCAGCCTCGCGGCGGGGATAAAGCTCGAAGACAAGCTGACGGCACCTGCCAAGGTGGCGGTACTCGCCACCAAAGGGGAAAACACCCTGATGCGCATTATCATCCATGAAGGGCGAAAACGGCAGGTCAAGAAGATGTTCGCCGCCATCGGACACCCAGTTCTTTCCTTGCGGCGCACTGCCTATGGCAAGCTGATTCTCGGCGACCTCCCGGTTGGTGGCTATCGACGACTCAATCAAACCGAATTAAAAAAAATATTTTTATAAAATTTTCTTTACAAAAAAAAGAATAGCTGATTAAATTTAAATAGTTAGAAGAAGCCTAACACTGGTCTCAACGGGTTTTGTTATTTAACCCGCTGATTTTTTTAAATATTTACCTTGCTGCTGGCCGTCCTGTTGCTCGAGACTCGCGGGAATGCTGCGCAAATTGTTCATGTAATCGTATCTTTTTGATTATTTACATTCCAATTTGATCTTCTAAGACAGGAGTTGAGAATGAACAAATCAGAACTCATCGAGGCTTTGGCCCAGGACATCAACATCCCTCACCGGGAGGCAGCCGCCATTACCAACACCGTCATCGAAACGATGACCGAGGCCCTGGCCAGAGGGGAAAGCATTGAGATCCGAGGGTTCGGGAGTTTTGTCATCAAAGAATATGGCTCCTACGAGGGAAGAAACCCGAAGACCGGCAAAAAAATCGAAGTCAAACCCAAAAAGTTGCCGTTTTTCAAGGTTGGCAAGGAACTGCGGGAAAAGGTCAATAACAGCAAGTAGTCATCGCAGTAACTTCACCCCACTACGACCTCCTCGACCGGGTCCTTGCTGAGCAGCAGGGGCCCGGCTAGGGGAGAAATCCCAGAATTAGCGAGTTTCCGAAACAATCCTTACTCGGCCCCATCCACCGCCACGATACTGCCGAGCAAATCGTATACCATGGACTCGGAGATTCTCACCGGAACGATATCCCCAACCTGAGCCGTGCCGTCGTTGATGAACACACAACCGTCCACTTCCGGCGCTTGAAACCTGGTACGCCCCTGCAGCAGCAGATCAGTCTCACTGCTCACCCCCTCGATGAGTACCGGCTCCACACTCCCCTGGAACCTTCTCAGACGCCTCTCTGACAATTCCGCCTGAAGTGCCAACAGCCGTTTAACGCGCCGTTTCTTTTCCCTTGCTGGGACCTGTTGTTTCATCTTTGCCGAGACTGCCCCCTGTTCATTGGAGTAGGCAAAGACACCGACATGATCAAGATTTTCGGTGCGCATGAATTCTTCCACTTCAAGGAAATCAGCCTCCGTTTCTCCTGGAAAACCAACAAGAAAGGTGGTCCGCAAGGCGATTCGGGGAATCTTCCGGCGAATGCGATCAAGCAAAGAGTGCAGTTGCGTCTTCCCGTATGGTCGGTTCATCGCCCTGAGCACAGGGTCGCTGACATGCTGCATGGGAAGGTCGAGATAGGGGAGGAGCCGTTCGTTATCGGCCATCAGATCAAGTAATAGAGGGGAGACACCGGTAGGATAGAGATACAAAAGGCGTAGCCAAGGGATGGTGGTCCGACGGAGCAGCTGCTGCACCAATTCCTCCAGCGTCGCGTTTGTCGAAAGATCACGACCATAAGCCGTGGAATCCTGCGCAACCAAGGACAATTCGCGAACGCCCTGCGCCTCAAGCCTCTGGGCCTCGAGAACAAGGTCGTCGATGGTTCGGCTGCGTAATTCCCCGCGAATGGAGGGAATCATGCAGTAGGAACAACGATTGTTACACCCCTCGGTGATCTTTAGCCATGCCCGATAGAAAGGAGTGGTGATGACTCGGGGGCTCGCGCTGGTCATCAGGGAGCGGGGGGGCAGAAGTAATCGTTCGACCACGGGTTCATCATGGATGGTCGCAAGAAGTGTTGCCAACTTCTCTGCGCCCTCCGTGCCGACAAAGAGGTCTACCTCGGGAAGCTCGAGGGCCAGCTTTTCCTGGTGCCGCTGCACCAAACAACCGACCACGACCAGGCGTTTGTCGGGATATCGCTCCTTGATCCGCACCATCGAAAAGATCTCGTCAATGGCCTCCTGCGCGGCCGACTGGAGAAAGCCGCAGGTGTTGACGATCAGAACCCTGGCTTGCTCCGGGGTGTCGACGAGCTGCCAACCGGCCGCCATCAAGTTACCGATCATCACCTCGGAATCGACAAGATTTTTGGCGCAGCCAAGGCTCACCAAGTAGAAAACTGACATCGTCATGTCCTCCAATCATCACCGCCCTGCAAGAGCAGATCGAGAACGGCGGCCTTTGTGGTAAGGAACTGCGGACTGGTAAATCCAGGACGCCATTGATGCTCCGACAACTCATCGGAGACAACGAGAATTGCCGCAAGGGAGATTTTACGAAAGGCTGCAACCGCGCACAGGGCAGAAAACTCCATGTCGACAGCGACAACACCATGCTGTTCCCTCAAGGAACTGAGAGTGTGCCGATTTTCTCGAAAGACGGCATCGGTGGACCACACACAGCCACTTTGGAATGGCATACCTTTTTCTTGCAGCCACGCGCCAAGACGGTTGGTTGACTCCACAGCCGGAGCGATGGGAAGTACGTGGGGGTAGTGAGAAGAGGTGCCCTCTCCGGAAATCGCCGAGGTGGGAAGGAGAAGATCTCCAACCCGTAACGCCCCGGAAAGGGCTCCGCACCACCCGAACAGCACAATCTCCTGTGCGCCAAGAACGATGAGTTTCTCTAGGGTAATGACCGCCATTGGGGCCCCAATGGATGGTCCCGCCACAAAGCGTCGCCCACAGGCGTCGACTGTTAATTCGGCATTGAAGAGCTGTCGCGCTTCTCCCCCCATTTCGCGCCAGCGCCGATGCGCATTCTGCGCCTCGGAAGGGTTGACCAAGAGCAGTCCATTACCGGGAAGCTCCTTTTCCCTGCGACCTTTGCGCGGATGGATGAGGATGTCACTGTCATCTCTTACACGGTCCATCTCAGCACATTTATACCCAGCAGCCAGAAAATGAAAAAGGGCGGCAGATTACTCTGCAGCCCTTTTTTGCCTTATCCTTCTTGGCCGATTACGGCCAAAAGCTCTACTTGATCAAGGGGTTGGCATAAAGGAGGATGAGGGAGATGACCAGGCCGTAAATAGCTACCGACTCCGCCAGCGCCATGCCCAGGATCATGAACACCATCAGTTTCGGCTGAACTTCCGGATTTCTCGCCAAGCCCTGGCAGGCACCGTTGCCGACAGAACCGATACCGATACCGGCGCCGAGGCCGGCAAGACCGATCGAGAGAGCAGCACCTACACAGACGAGAGCCAGTTGAATATTACCTTCCATTTTGTTCTCCTTAAAAAGTTTATGGGTTTTGGCCTTCTTCTATTGTCAACAAACGTAGTATCTACAGTTGGTTTGCTTACCGCATTAATGTGCGTGTTCCCTGGCCTGGGAGAAATAGACCACCGTCAGCAGCACGAAAACCATGGCTTGGACGAGGGACACCAGTACGCCGAGGATCATGATCGGCAGTGGAGCGAAGAAACTGCCGGCGAGCATGAAAAGTATCGCCAGGAGAGTCTCCTTGGCCATAATATTTCCGAAAAGACGGATGGAAAGGGAGAGTAAGCGAGCAAGGTTACTGATCAATTCGATCGGCAGCAACAACGGTACCAACCACCACACCGGGCCCATAAAGTGTTTGTAGTAATGCAGGCCGTGTTCCCGAAAACCAATGATATGGTGCGAGAACCAGACAATCAGGGTCAACGCCAGGGTGGTATTAATGCTTGCGGTGGGTGACATGAACCCGGGAATGAGCCCAATGAGGTTGGCAACGGCAATGTACAAGGCGAAGGTGGCGATCATCGGGAAAAATTTGTCGGCCATGTCCCGGCCCATATTGTCGGCGAAGAAACCATCCATGCCGCCGATGACCAATTCCCAGAAATTCTGCCCCTTGCCGGGGATCATCTCAAGGTTGCCCAGAGTCAATTTGGCGACAAGGAACAAAAACGCCATAACCAACCAGGTGTATGTCATGTATGGGGCACACAACTGCTCGAGGAAAGTATGGCCAACAGGGCCATGCGGAATCGGTAGACCCAATTTTTCCAGGATTAGCGAAATAAACAGTATCGGATGTTCCATATCTCCTTTTACCTCCTCCCTCTGAAGAGATAGTGCCAGGCGACATCCAGAGAGACGACGATAACCGCCAGCACTACCGTTGACAAACCCAAAATCAAGCCGAAGACGTCAACCATCCGGCTCTTGATGAGCAGGACGAGAACAACGCCAGTGAGTACGAGTCGAAGCCAGAACTTGATCAGATATCCCTTCTGCCCTTTGCGAGCCTCAGCCTGTCTATCTTCAAGGGCCGGCAAAGCAACAACGGAGCGAAACATCTTGATCACTTCCCGGTGGGAGAGCCAAAAACTTCCTACCGAGAGTACACCTCCCAACAATACCGCTCCAGCAAAGGGCAAGGATCCGAACAGCAGCGCCCCGCCGATCATCGCCAGCAGGCAGATCCAGCATATACTCTGCATCCTCTGCAGCGTCAAGACATCTTCAGCCACAGAGTTCCCTACTCCCCTTGCTTCGGTTTATCTTCTTTATCCTGATTGCGCCAGAGTATTTCCAGAAGACTCTTGTAGCCGGCGGCAATCCCCAAGGCCAGCCCGATGAATGTACACCACGGGGCGGTCGTCCCGTCGAAGACCTTCTGGTCGAGATAAATTCCTCCTCCCAGACCAATCATGATCGCCGCGACAAAGGTGAAGCCAATATGGCCATAATTGGCCAATAGCTGGACAAATTCTTTTTTGACATCAGACATGTCTTCAACCCACGCACGGCTTGTGATAAAGCCCATAATATAACCGAGTTTGGTATCATGCTCATGGGTCAAAGTCAATACAATTTCACTTTCCGAGCATTTTTTTGAATGAGGATTCAGTTAATTGTAACGTTCTTTCAAGATCTTCCTCACTGTGCGCGGAGGAGACAAAGGCAGCCTCGAACTGCGACGGAGCCAGATATACCCCAGCGTTTCGCATCTGGCGATAATGTTCGGCATATCGGCTCGAATCGGCGAGAAGAGCCGACTGATAATCGACAACCGGGGAAGAGGTGAAAAAGGCGGTCAGCATGCTTCCCACCCGATTCAGGCAGACCGGCATTCCCGTTCGTGCGGTGATGGCCGATAGACCGTCGGCAAATCGTTCCGCCTTGCTATTAAGCTCCTCATAAAAACGCGGTTGCTGCAAAAGTTTCAAAGTTGCTATACCTGCCGCCATGGCCAGGGGATTGCCCGAGAGTGTCCCGGCCTGATAGACCGGGCCATCGGGAGCAACACAATTCATAATCTCCGCCTTGCCTCCATAGGCACCTACCGGCAGTCCGCCACCGATAATATTGCCGAGACAGGTCAGATCGGCCTGGACGTTGAAGGCTTGTTGCGCGCCGCCATAGGCGAGGCGAAAGCCGGTAATGACCTCATCGAAGATGAGTACGATGGAGAGCTCCTTGGTAAGGTCTCTTAATTTTACGAGAAACTCACCAGACGGAGAAACCACCCCCATATTTCCGGCGACCGGCTCGACGATAACGCAGGCCAGTTCGTGACACCGTTCACGAAGGGTCTTCTCAAGTATCTCGACGTTGTTATAGGGAATGGAAATGGTATTCCTGACTATATCCTCGGGCACTCCCGGGCTGCCGGGAATACCAAGGGTCAACACTCCCGAACCGGCTTTAACCAAAAAGGAATCGGCATGACCATGGTAACAGCCATCGAATTTGACAATGCCCTGTTTGCCACTGTATCCCCTTGCCAGCCGAACGGCACTCATGGTCGCCTCGGTCCCGGAGTTGACAAAACGAACTTTCTCAATGGACGAAAAGGCCTCCACCACCATAGCAGCCAGGTCGATCTCAAGCGGCGTGGGTGCGCCGAAACTGGTGCCCAGCTTTGCCGCCGACGATATTGCCTCCACCACCTGCGGATGGGCATGGCCAAGGATCATCGGGCCCCACGAGCCGACGAAATCAATATAGCTATTGCCATCGGCATCGTGCAGATAAGCCCCTGCCCCTTTGATGATGAACAGCGGATCGCAACCGACCGATCGGCATGCTCTAACTGGACTGTTCACTCCCCCGGGAATGAACTGCCGGGCAGTCTTAAACAGTTCTGATGACGTCGCGTGGTTCATGGCAGGCTCCTTGTGGTTCCACATTCACCAGGCCCGCCCCAGGAGAGGTGCGGCCACCGGTTGGCGTGTGATTACTATACGATAGCGATTGGCGGCGTCGCCATTGACGCTCGCCGATGTTTTCAATTACCTCGGAGGACCAGGCACAGCGCACCTCCCGAAGGGAGCAGACTATAGCATGACGAATGTTTTCATGTCAAACACCCTACCCTTGATTTTGATATTATTGTGCTCATTATAGCTTTTGCCTTGCCGCTGTGTCTGCACTCCATTGTCTTCGGCTTTTTCTGCTTGTCAGTCCATAGCGCGGCAGGGTAAGTTGCGGTCATCGCGGTAACGTTTTCGGCAAAAATGCCCTCCACTTTCCCAAGATCTGCTGTTTTCAGAACAAAGGAGACTTTTTATGGCTAGTGACAAAGTACTGCAATTGACCGATGCGGAGTTTGATACCGTTATCAAAGCTTCACAACCGACCCTGGTGGATTTTTGGGCACCCTGGTGCGGTCCCTGCAAAGCAATCGGACCGGTCATCGAAGAACTCGCCGCCGAATACGAAGGCAAGGTCACCATAGCGAAAATGAATGTCGACGATAATCCTGCGACCCCGGGAAGATTTGGTATTCGTGCCATTCCCACCCTGATCCTCTTCAAAGACGGCCAAGTCGTCGACCAGATCACCGGTTCTGTCGGTAAATCTCAACTGGTTGCCCTTATCAGTAAGGCTAAATAGCCTCGCCGAGGTGAGCCATCCCGATCATCGATGATCGACCGGTCGGCCTTTCGGGGCCTTCTTGCCATGAGCAGCTTACTCTTTTGAAATTTTCATCAGTATGAAAAACCACTACCAATTGGTTATTCTCGGCGGCGGTCCAGCTGGTCTGTCGGCTGGGCTCTACGCGGCACGAGCCAGGCTTGACCACGTGCTCATAGAAAAAGGGGCCACTGGCGGCCATGTCCTGCTCACCGATTGGGTGGACAATTATCCTGGTTTTCCCGATGGCCTGACCGGTTTTGAATTAGTTGATCGCATGACTCAGCACGCCAAACGGTTCGACCTCAATAGTGAACTTGCCTGCGTCACCAAGGTCGACCTCTCCGATCAACGAAAAAAGGCACTGCATCTCGAAGATGGCGGCGTGGTTACCTGTGACGCTCTGATCATCTGCACCGGGGCGAGTGCTAACACCATCAACGTCCCCGGGGAACTCGAACTGCGCGGCAAGGGGGTTTCCTATTGCGGCACCTGTGATGCCCCATTTTATCGCAACATGCACGTGGCCGTGATCGGTGGCGGCAACACTGCTATTCAGGAAGCGGAATACCTCACCAAATTTGCCAGCAAGGTGACCGTTATTCATCGGCGCGACAGCCTCCGCGCCACCAAAATCATCCAGGAAATCGCTTTTGCCAATGAGAAAATCGAATTTCTCTGGAACAAACGGGTTACAGGCATCGACGGAACGAGTGGAGTTGAATGTTTGCAATTGCTCGACAACGATGGCACCACATCAACTCTCGATGTCCAGGGGGTCTTCGTCCTTATCGGCGTAACCCCTAATAACAGCGCACTGCCGCTGGATGTGCTCAAGGCAGATAAATGGGGATTCATCCCCACCGATATCGAAACGCGCACCTCGGTTCCGGGGGTCATGGCCGCCGGCGATATCTGCAGCAAGGACGTACGACAGATCGTCAATGCCGCCGGTGAGGGCGCCGTCGCCGTGCTCGCCGCGGAAAAATATCTGCAAAGCCTTAAATGATCCGCGAGGAACCGGAACAACAGAAACATATGGGACGACTAAGCACGATTCGGAAGACGGTGATGGTGGCTATACTTGGCTCGGCAATTTGCCTGGGAGGGTGTGGAGACCTTAAAAAAACGTTCAACTTCAAATCGATAGATGAGGAAGGCAGCGAAGAAAAACTCGATCTCAATTTCCCCGCCAAGAGTCTTTTGGCAAAGGGAATGGACGACTACAACGTCGGCAAGTATCATACTGCCATTGAGTTCTTTCAGGAAATCCTCAACCGTTATCCCTTCAGTCCAGAGGCCCCTCTGGCGGAGTTGAAGGCAGCGGATTGCAGTTACCACCTAGAGCGGTATCAGGAGGCTCTGGTACTGTATGAGGAGTTTGCTAATCGTCATCCCACTAACGAGAGCATCCCCTATGTCTTCTTCCAACGGGGCATGAGCTATTTCAAACAACTGGACCGGGTTGACCGAGACACCGTCGGTGCCACCAAGTCCATCGAGTTTTTCAAAAAGCTGCTCAAGAGCTATCCTGATTCCCCCTATGCCCCGGAAGCCAAGGCACGTATCGCTGCCGCCAACGAGTTCCTCGCCGACCACGAATACTTCGTAGCCGAATTTTATGTGCGAACGGGAAAATTCGATCAGGCCAAGGTCCGTCTCAAATATCTGTTGGCCAAGTATGGGGACCAGCCAATAGCCGTCAAGGCAAAAACCCTTCTCGCGGAGGTGGAGGCTGGCAACCCACCCAAATCGTACCTCACCTCGTGGCTCCCCCAATGGAATGCCTCCGTCTGGCCATTCTCAGGACAAGGAAACATCGACAATCCCACGGCTGAATGAGGTGGGCGCGCGTCTCCTTGAACGCCTGCCATGGCAGAGAAAGGAGAGGGTTGCGCTGCTCAGCGAATCACTTCTTCAGCCAGGATCGAGTCGTCGTTGAGGGAAACTGCCATGGCCCGAACTGGGCAAATGGGCACGCAAAGACTGCACCCGGTACATTTCTCGGCGTCGAACACCACCGTCATTCGCGGTCGTTCGATAAACAAGGCTCCGGAAGAACAGACGCCAGTGCAGGCACCACACTGAAAACAGTTATCATCATCGCGGCGAATACGAGTTGCCAACCGTTCGATTTTCACACCCATACCCTTGAGATAATCAAGTCCGGCAATCACATTGGCTTTGGTGCTGCCCTTCAATTCTATGATCATAATGCCTTCGCGTTGCAGCAGGATATCGGCTTTAAGAATATTGAACTCGATGTCGTATTCCTTGACCAGCCGATAAATGAACGGCTGATCGCTGGTATCCTTGGGAAACCTCAAGACATAGATTTGTGTATACATCTTCCCCTCAGTGCGCCGTTGCGATTGCGCCTTTTTGCCAATTATTACCACGCCTGCCCTCGCCAAAAGAGATTGGAATGTACTTTCCGAGGATGATTATGGCAAGGATCTTCTCACCACCGGGGCAGCGTATCACGCGCAGAGCTCAAAGCAAGACCTTGCATGACTCCTGCC
>CAYSON010000004.1:0-23815 GCA_964432635.1 uncultured Desulfopila sp. | reverse complement strand
TGATATCAGCGAGAGGATTCGAGCAGAACAGGAACGGCTATCCCTCGAAGAAAAATTGGCGCAAGGTCGCAAGATGGAGGCGATCGGCACCCTTGCCGGCGGTATCGCCCACGATTTCAACAACATCCTCTCCGCCATCATCGGCTATACCGAGTTGGCCAAGGAGGATCTCACCCCTACTTCGGAGACCGCCCAACACCTCTAAGAGGTCTACCGTGCGGCGCTGCACGCCCGTGACCTGGTCAAGCATATCCTCGCCTTCAGCCGCCAGGCTGGTTCGGGAAAGATCCGCCTCGATCCGACGATGTTGATTAAGGAGGCCTTGAAGATGCTGCGCCCTTCGCTGCCGGCGACCATCGAGGTTCGCCAACACATCGAGCGCCCGCAGCTGACCATTCTTGCCGATCCAACGAGCATCAACCAGATCGTCGTCAACCTCTGCACCAATGCCTTCCACGCCATGGAGGAGAAGGGCGGCGTCCTTGATATCGAGGTCAAGCGGGTCGACCTGAGCGCCGAAGATCTCCTTCTTGAACCGCAGGTTCTCCCCGGCCCCTTCGTTCGCCTCAGGGTGGCCGACAGCGGTGTCGGCATCGCCCCCGAGCACAGGAGCAGGATCTTCGACCCCTATTTCACCACCAAGGAGATGGGCAGGGGTACCGGCATGGGCCTCTCCATCGTCCATGGCCTCGTCCGCGATTGCGGCGGCTTCATCACCTGCTATTCGCAACTCGGCCAGGGTACCGTATTTCATGTCTACCTGCCGGGTGTTCCCGGAGAGGCCGAAGCGCCTGAACCGCCTCCACAAGAGGTGGCTGGCGGAACGGAACGGATTCTCTTCGTCGACGACGAGACGATGATCGGCGAGGCCAGCCGTGTGCTGCTCCAGGGGCTGGGGTATCGGGTGCGGGTCTTCAACGACCCACTACAGGCGCTGGCATTCTTCCGCGAGTCACTGCGGGAAGTCGACGTGGTTATCACCGACCAGACTATGCCAGGGATGACCGGAGTGGAGATGGCCGTGGAAATGCTCAGCCTGCGGCCGGAGTTGCCGATCATCCTCTGCAGTGGCTACAGCAGCGCCATCGACAGGGAAAAGGCGGTTGCTCTGGGGATCAGGGAATTTGCAGTGAAACCGCTATTGAAACGTGACTTAGCGCTGCTGCTGCGCCAGGTCATCGCGACCGTTGGGCAGAAGGAATGACGGAGGCAGGTCTTCTCTATTGCAGTTGTCCAAAGCGCTGCTTGCGGTGCAGGTCGATCTTGGCGAGCACCCAGCGATCCTGGCGCTTTTGCGAGACGAAGAGCAGATAACCGGGGAGTCGCTCGTAGTTCATGCGCACATAAACGATGTTGGACGAGGGGGTTTCTTGGGTCAAGAGGACGTCATAGGAGCGGTACTTGCCGGCCAGCATCTCGATGTTCTTGAACATCACCAGGTTCGAAGCAAGGGTGGTGGCCGCTTCGTGCGGTGAGTCGGCCAACCAGGTGCGCACCGCTGCAGCATAGCCTTGGACTCTATAGTCTTCAAGACCGCGCATGACATAGGGAGGAATCAGGGCTTGATCGATCTTGTTCGAAGCGGTCGCCAGGCCCGCCGGAACGAGGAGAGTGGCGAGCAATGGTAAAAGAGGCAGGAGCATCCAGCGCATGAGGATCCCTCGTCGTCAAAAGGCCCGAAAAAGCGCGATCGGGTGTGTGGCGGCGTCATGCCGCTCCCTTCTCCTTACCCTACCCGAGAGCGCCACCACGGTCCAGTGGAAAACCTCAACCGCCGCACCGTTTGCCGACAAAGCCTCTTCTCGCCAATTCCTGGAGCAACAGATCTCGGTGCTCACCCTGGATCTCGATCTTGCCGTCCTTGACCGTGCCTCCGCAGCCACAGCGTTTTTTCAATTCTGAAGCCAGAGTTTCCAGGGCCGCCCCGTCGAGGGGCAGTCCGCTGATCACCGTCACCCCCTTGCCCTTGCGACCCTTGCTCTCACGACCGACCCGGATGGTTCCTCCGCCTCCACTGTGTGCCGACGCACGTCGGCAGCGGCAGGCGCTCCTCGCCTGGACGCAGTCGGGACAGAGGCGGCCGAGATCGGTGGAATAGACGGTGGGGTGTTTTTTCTCCGCCATCCCAACCCTCAACCACGCCCACGATAAGGGGCAACTCCCTGTTCCGGCAGCCACAGACCCTGCGGCGGCTCGCCGCTTTGGTAAAAGACGTCGATGGGCATGCCGCCGCGCGGGTACCAATAGCCGCCCAGGCGCAGCCACTGTGGTTCGAGCAGATCGAGTAGGCGGCGGGCGATGGAGACGGTACAATCCTCGTGGAAGGCTCCGTGGTTACGGAAGGAGCCGAGGTAGATTTTGAGCGACTTGCTCTCCACCAGCCACTGCCCCGGGACGTAATCGAGCACCAGATGGGCAAAATCGGGCTGGCCGGTAATCGGACAGAGCGAGGTAAACTCAGGGGCGGTAAAACGCACCACATAGAGCACCCCCTGCTGCGGATTGGCGACCCGCTCGAGGATCGCCTGCTGCGGATCGGCCGGCAAGGTGCTGCTGCCGCCCAGCTGGGTGAGATGTTGGTAGATGTTCTCTGCACTCATGACGTTCTCCTCTTGAAATTACCCTATCTTCCCCGCTCGTTGCCCCACAGCAGCACATGGAGCTGCGGCAGAATGCGCGCCTCGAACCACCCGTCGCTCAAGGTCTTGGCGATGAGACGACGCAGCCGCTCCACATCGACCTCACCTCTTCCTCCCGGAGAGCGTGGCTTGTCGTTGCAGGGCTGGAGACAGACCGGCAACGAGGGAAAACGCGCCGCCACCTTTCGGGCAAAGGCGTAATCGTGATCGTCGTGGACGACAAACTTGAGGCTGACTGCCGCCCCCGCTGCCGCCTCAATGCACGCGGAGAGCATGTCAACATCGCAACCCATTCCGCTCGAGGGTGGCTTGGGGCTGACGATAAGCACCTCGAGGGCAGCGAACCAGGGGTGGGCCACGCTGCCCTGGGTTTCCATAGCGAAACGGTAGCCGGCTTCCTTGCCGAGATCGATCAGACCCTGCAAGGGCTGCAGGGCGGGATTACCGCCAGACAAAGAGATGGTCAGGGGACGATCGCCGGAGAGGTGGCGCACCTCGGCAAGGATCTCCAGCGGGGTCATCGCCGTCCAATGGCGGCGATAGGCGGGATCAACTGCGTAGGGAGTGTCGCACCAGGAACAGCGGTAGTCGCAGCCACCGGTGCGGACAAAGACTGTCGGCAAGCCGAGCAGTGCGCCCTCGCCCTGGATGGTCGGCCCGAAGATTTCACAGACGTTGACCAGGGCCGCCCCACTCACGGTCGATACTCCGCCCAGGTCTTATCAGTTTCGCTGACCCGCACCGCCGTCACCTCCGGCCAGAGGGCTCGGCACCATGCATAAAATTGCTCGGCCAGCCGCTCGGCGGTGACCCCCTGGTCGCCGAAGAGGTCGTTGAGGTGGCGATGATCGACCTCTTGTTCGAGATAGTCGCGAAAGGGTGACAACTCCCGATAGTCGCGGACAAAACCGGGCGGCACCAGGGTCGTGCTGCGCAGTTCCACCTCTACCCGGTAGTTATGGCCATGCAGCCGGCTGCAGGGGTGACCCTCGCCCAGGCCGCAGAGGATGTGGGAGGCGGAAAAGGAGAATTCCTTGGTGATGGTATACATCTCAGGCCGCCTCCCCTTTTGCCGCAGCCACCGCCTGGTGCCAGAACTCACTGTCTTCATAGGCGGTGGGATCGGCGACCTCGGCCAGAGCGAAGGCCTCGAGGCGCTCGACACAGGGGCCGCAGCGGCCGCAGTGCAACTCGCCTCCCCGGTAGCAGGACCAGGTGCGCTCAAAGGGTACAGCCAGGCGGGCACCAACGGTAACGATGTCGGCCTTGCTGGCGTGCACAAAGGGGGTGCACAGAGAAAGAGCGGCAGCGCCGGCCAGGGCGAGATCTTCCATGTGCTGAAAGGCCTCAATGAACTCGGGGCGACAATCGGCATAGATAAAGTGATCGCCGCCATGCACCGCCGCAGCGATGGCCTCGGCCCCGCGTGAAGCACCGATAGCAAAGGCCATTGCCAGCATCACCGCATTGCGGTTCGGCACCACCGTGCTCTTCATGGTCTCTTCGGCATAGTGCCCTTCCGGCACCGCCACCTGATCGGTGAGGGCCGAGCCGCAGAGGAGCCGGCCGAGGCAAGAAATATCAAGCAGCAGATGGGGAACGCCGAGACGCTCGGCACAGGCAGCGGCACAGAGCAGTTCCTTTTTATGGCGCTGGCCGTAGTCAAAGGAGAGTAGCGCCAGCAACTCTTCTTCCGCCGCAGTTTTGTGGGCGAGAACAACGGAATCGAGTCCGCCGGAGCAGACGACAATAGTTTTCATCAGGGGTGTCCTTGTTTTTGTCAACCGGGTAGGTCCGCGACCGGTGTGGTACGGGTAACGAGCGCCAAGCTTATAGCAGGTTTCCTGTCAAAAGGGGAGGGGTTTTTTGGGTGGCGAGGCGAGGAGAATCTTTCTCTCCTCGCCACCTGCGGTTATTTTCCGGCGGTGTCGCTCTCGACCTCGTCGCTCCCGCTCGCCCCAGAGCCCTCGGGCTTGGCGATCAGCGCCTCCCGGCCGGCCTTGAGCAGGCCCTCGCCCTGAAGCTTGTGGACCTTGCCATAATGTGCGCGCTCCGACTGCTTGAGATAATAGGTCTCCTCCTCACCCTTGGCGAGGAAATAGTCGATCTGAGTGCCACCCTTCTTTTTCACGGAAAAGCGCAGGGCCGGTTCCCCCGCGAACAGGGGTGCCGCCATCTCCGCTTCGACCACCGACTGCACGGTCAAACCACTCACCCTGGCTGCCAGATCGGCGGCGGCTTTGCTGTCGGTCTTTTCCGCAGCGGAGAGGTCGTCGAGCTGCCAATCGTTACCGTTCTTGGTCAGGGTGAAACTCGGAAAGACCATGCCTTCGAGCTCCTCCTCCCTGACCGCGAACATGCCCTTATCCAGCCACTGGTCGGCAGCCGTCTCAAGCTCGAAAGTGCTGAGAGCTGCGGTCAGCACCTCTGAGGATCCGGCTTTGCGGGCATGGATCTGCCGAAAGCCGGGCGAAGTGCCGACATAGAGATCGACGACCACCCTGTCGCCCTCCTTGACCTGCACCCGCCGTTGAAAGAGATCGTCGGCGACTTTGAAGCGCTTAGCACCACCGCCGCTGGTGGCCACCGGCAACCCCTGCTTCAGGCCTGCCAGTTTCTCGAGGAGCGCTGTCACTTGATCCCGATTGGCCGGGGCATTGGAGGTCTCGGGCAACACCCAGCCCTGATCGCCTTTGGCGATGGTGATCTTTTTGTTTTCGCCGTCATTGATGATCAGCGCGGTCACCGCCTCGGTCTTGAAGCTGAAGAGCGGGGTCTCGGGCGCCTCCTGCATATTCGAGCTTTCACCCATGTTGAGGGCCACCGCCACAGCTATCTGCAAAGCCAGCAGGATCCCCGCCGCCTGTATGATTTTTCGCATGCTTACATCCTCCCCAAACTTTGTTGCAGCAAGGCCATGTGCTGTTTCTCCCGGCTACGCACCAAACGGCGTCGCACCAACCACACCAGAAACAGACCGAGGAAGGCCAACCCATAGTTGAGATATTCGAAGACCACCTGCAGGTCCTTGTCCATACGCAGGAGCGGCCGGGAAAAATGGCTGCGACCACGAATGGCGAGCAGGCCGCGATCCTCGAGTGACCAATCGACGCTGTTGGCGATCAACTGTGCCGGCGCCAGATAGGCGGTACGGTTGACCGCCGACCCGATGCCGAGCAGGCTGTCGCTGAGAAAGGTGTTGGAGGAAAAGAGGATGATGCGGGCGCTCTCCGGTGATTTGTCGAGCTGCTTGCTGATCACCCGTTTTTTCTGCTCCTTCGGTGGCTGGCCGGGGGCCGCAGGCTGCTCCGGCTCGTCGCCGGTGAGCGAGAGCGGCGACTCCTTGCCACGGAAATAGGAGGTAAACTGCCCCTCAAGAGCCACGCCAAGCAGCTTCCGTCCCGGCTTATCGCCGGCGGCAAAACCCATCTCCCCGTGGGCCTTGAAGTTGGGCTGCACCCGAGTCTCACTGGAGGTCCAGCTCTTTTCCGAGCTCTCCAGCAGGCGCATCACCTTGCGCTCCTTGTTCTTCTCGGCGTCAACGGCTATCGGCGAGGCCCAGTTCATGGTGAGCTGGCTCAGCCCGGCGAGCAGGCCGCTGTCGCGGTTCATCCCGTCGGCACGAATATCGACGAAGTAGGGATAGTTGACCAGGCGCGTTTCCTGGACGGTAAAACCGGCAACCTGACGCTGCACCGGCACCGGGAAGGGGCTGTTCTGCGGGTCGAGGACCATCTCCTCTTCGATCCTCACCCCGAGGTGTTCGAGCCACGGCTCAAGACCAGTAGGCTTTTTCTCCACGTTCAGATCGCGGTCAAGACCTATGACATAGGGGGCTGCGGCGATGACCACAGTACCGCCGCGCATGAGAAACTGGTCGATGGCGAAGAGCTGCTTGTCGTTCATTGCCTCCGGCGCCATCACCAGGAGGATATCGCTCTCCTCCGGCGCCCGACCGCTGGTCAACTCGGTGGGAGTGATGGTGTGCTCCTTGCCGAGCACATCTTTCAGCACCTCAAAGGGCATGCCCCGACCGGGCATACCGTACTGCGGCATGGGCGGCATCACCTGAGGGGTATTGACCGCCACGGTCTTGCCGAAACCGGCGGCAAAACGCTTCAGCCCGGCCTCGAGCGAGCGTTTCAAGCTCTCCTTGCCGAGATCCTCAGGTAAGGGCACCTCGATGTTGCGCTCTCCGGAGGAAAGCACCATGTAATACCAGAAAGACCGCTGATCAAAGAGGCTGGCGGCCATGGGTCTGAAGCCGAAATCCTTTTGGATTTTTTCGGCGACAGCGCCACCGTCGGCGTCGGGATCAAGGAAACGGCTGGTAAAGCGTTTGCCACTCTCCTTCTCCATCTCTGCGAGGATTGTGGTGAGTTCTTTTTTCAGATTGACCAATTCTTCCGGCAACTTGCTGTCGGGAGACATATAGGCGGTGAACTGCACCTCCTTGGCCAGTCCGGCAAAGAGGTCCCCGCCACCCTGATAGCCGTAGAGCACCTTTTTGATCGCCCGGGTCAGATCGTATTCAGGGTTGCGCAGATCGACATCGATATCCTCCTCGCTACCGGCCTTGATCTCGATCAGGTCACGGAAGCCAAGGACCTCGAACTGGTCGCCGTATTGCACCAGGATATCAAAATAGGAATTGGTCACCGCCGCCTGATACTTGCTGGCGGTCTGGAAGGGCACCGGGCGAATGCCGTATTTCTGTCCGGCCTCCTGCTCCAGTTCGGGATGCTCGAGGGGATCGATGAACTCGACTCGCACCTGACCGCCGCCGGCGACCTGATATTCCTCGAGCATGTCGCGCAGACGCGGCACCAGTGGGGCGAGCAGCGGATGGGTCTGCGCCGAGAAATAGCCGCGCAGGAGCAAGGGTTCCTTGAGCTGTCCAAGGTAATTTCTGGTCACCTCGGAGATCGAATAGATCCGCCCCTGGGTCATATCAGCGCGCAGCATGCCGAGCGGGGCCAACCACAGGTTGACGGCAAGAAAGTTGGCGGCAAGGAGCAGGGTGACCAGCTGCCAGCGGCGATGATGGGAGTTGGCGGGATTGTCGGCCCAGCGCAGTTTCTCCAGTCCATAGATGTTGAGGGTGAGAAAGATACCGGTGATGCTCACGTAGTAAAAGAGATCGCGCAGGTCGATGACACCGCGGGTGATGGCGTTGAAGCGCGACCCAGACCCAAGCAGCTGCAGCACCTCCGCCCCGCGATTACCGAAAAAAGCAACCAGCGTGTCGGAACCCAGCAGATAGAACAGGGAACAGACCAGGACCGTGGCGATCAGGCTGACGATCTGATTCTCCGATTTCGAGCTGACATAGAGGCCGATGGCGATATAGGCCGAAGCAAGAAAGAGGGTGGCCAGGTAGCCACCCAGCACCGGACCCCAGTCAAGCGGCCCCATCAGGCTGACGGTCAGCGGCAGCGGCAGGGTGAGCAGCAGGGAGACAACGACCAGGGCCAGGCAAGCGAGAAACTTGCCCAAGACCAGGGTGCAGGGCGGCGCTGGGGCGGTGAGCAGAAACTCCAGGGTACCGGCCCGCCGTTCCTCGGCCCAAAGGCGCATGGTCACTGCCCCGGTGAGAAAGAGGAGCAAAATTGGCATCCACTTAAAGAGGGGGCGCACTTCGGTGATGTTGGCAGCGAAGAAGGTCTCCACCCAAAAGAAGATGAACAGCGTCACCGCGAGAAAAACACCGATAAAGATGAGGGCGATGGGTGAGCTGAAGAAGCCGTCGAGTTCCTTTTTGGTGATGGTCAGTAGTGTTTTCATGGCGTCTCCTCCCTATTGCCCGCTGATCTCGGCAAAGACCGATTCCAGGGTTCTCGCCTCAAAGCCGAGGGAATAGAGGCGCCAGCCCTGCCGATGCACGGCCTCGGCGACCGCCGCCGCAGTCTCGTGGTGGGTGGCGCCTTCGGCCAGGGTCAGGGTGTAGCCGGTGCCGGGGCCTTCACCCGTTCGAGCCGGTTCGATCCGAGCCACTCCGGCAATGCCGTCGAGCACCGACAGGGCAAGGCCTTGGTCGCCTTCCAGCCGCAACTGCAGCCGACCGTCGCGACTCAAGGCATCGAAGCGGGAATCAAGCGCGACCCGGCCGTCCTTGAGAATGATCACCCGATCACACACCGCCTGCACCTCTTGGAGGATATGGGTGGAGACGATCACCGTCGACTTCTCCGCCAGCTTCTTGATCAGGCCGCGCATCTGCTGAATCTGCGTGGGATCAAGACCGTTGGTGGGTTCGTCGAGAATGAGAATGGCCGGATCGTGAAGGATCGCCTGGGCCACCCCGGTACGCTGGCGATAGCCACGCGACAGGGTGGCAATGGGGCGATTGGCCTTGTCGGCCAGCTCGGTGCGGGCGATGGCTGAAGCGATGCATCGCGGCCGAATACTTTCGTCCAGGCCGTGCAGGGCGGCGGCGTAGTCAAGGTAAGCATAGACGGTCATCTCCGGGTAGACCGGACAATTCTCCGGCAGATAGCCAATGCACCGCTGAACGGCGCGGCGGTCGGCACCGACATCGTGGCCATCGACAGTGATGGTTCCGGAGGTCGGTTCAAGGTAGCCGGTGATCATTTTCATGATCGTCGTCTTGCCGGCGCCATTATGGCCGAGCAGGCCGACGACCTCGCGGGGGGCGATGGCAAAGGTGACATCGTCCACCGCCGCCACGTCGCCGTATCTTCTTGTTACCTTGTTGACACTGATCATTTTCCAACTCCATGATGAAATCTTGGTTACGGGACAGTGCGCACCACTCCCCGCTTCCTGTCGTCGACAGAGGCCGTCCCGCCCCGGAGCGGGTGCTGAAAGGGTAACGAAAAAACGAACTGGCTGACAGCAAGGGAAGAGATGTCCGGAACAACCCTTCCGGAGCGAAACAGCAATCGGCACCTAAGGTAAAAACTGCACAGGCTATGTCAAGGGATCAAAAGAGAAAAACCGCCGCCAACAATCGCTCTCAGCGCGTAAAAAGCGGTTGGAAGGATTTTTCCAGACTTTTAAAAAACATACCCGGAGGACTGCGCTGCAGATCTTTCTGCAGCTGCAGCAGTTGACGATGACGGGGGTCGATGGCCAGGCCCTGGCGCACATATTCCCGGCACTTTTCCCGTTGGAGGTTGCGATAGGCCTCCTCGGCCAAAGCGGCATAGCGATCGGCGATTTTTTCCAGACCGCGGCGTACCGTATCACTCCTCCCCTCAAGTTGCTCGATCTGCTTGTAGAAGACATAGGCGCAATCATCGGCCGGCGAGGTCAGGCGATTTTCAGAGAGCGCCGCCTCGGCTCGTGCCGCCAAACGGCCCACCTCGTCGCGCCGCTGCTTGGCGACGCGCTGCTGCAGCTGCAACAGGCGATCGTCTTCGGGAAAGGCCGCCAAGCCACGAAGTATATGGACACTGGCCTGAGCCAGCCGACCGGCCTGCAGCGCCTGCTCGGCGGAATCGCCGTAGCGTCCGGCAATTGCCGCCAACCTGAGGCGGGCCTGATGGTGATCGGGGCGAAGGGCCAGAATACTGCGATAAGCAGAGAGTGCCGCCGCCTCGCCGCCGCCTCGCCCCTTCTCCGCCAAGGCCTGTTCGGCCTGGGAGGTGAGGGCCGCAATGGTCTCGTCGTCGTCAGCGCCTCTGCGCTCCTCCCCTATCGCCACTTGCGCTGGCGACTCGGCGGAAGAGATTGCAGGCGTGGCGGTCGCAGGGGTGAGAGCAGGGGTGAGAGCGGGGGTGACGTGTTGGGTCTTGTCGCCGGACAAGGAATACCACAGTACCACCAGAAAGGTGGCCAGGACGGCGGAGACGGCAAAGACCAGCGGCAGGCCGCGCCCGGCGCGGTGAAAGCTCTGCGGCGACGGTCCAGCGCCCTGACCTCCTTCGTTTCGGGGGATGGCAATGGCCACCGTTTGATCGCAACCCTCCAGGTCAACGGCAGCCTCCCGAGAAGGCAGGGCCACCGGCTTTCCGCCGACGCCGGGCGGGTCGGGAAAGAGCGCCGTCATCATCTGGCGCAATCCGTCGCGGCCAAAGCGGGATCCCTCGGCAAACAGGCAATCCTCCAGGTCAGCGCCCATGGCGCCACAGCTCTGGTAACGCTGCCCCCGCTCCCTGGCCAGAGCCCTGCGGATGACCGCCACAACTGCCGGCGGCAGGTCGGGGACCAGCTCCGCCACATCCCGAAATTCCGCACCGAGGCATTTACGCAGGAGAGTGGCGGTGTCGCCGCTGTACATCTTCTGCCCGGAGAGCATTTCGTAGAGGAGTATGCCGATGGAAAAGATGTCGGAGCGATGATCAAGCTCTTCTCCGGCCAACTGCTCCGGCGACATGTGGGAAATCTTGCCCTTGACCATTCCCGGCCGGGTGTGGTGATCGTAGAGTTCGGCCTTGGCAACGCCAAAATCGATGATCTTAACCACCCCGTCACTGGTAATGAAGACGTTGTGCGGACTGAGATCACGATGAATGATAGCCAGGGGCCGCCCCTGGTCGTTACTGCGGGCATGTGCATATTCCATGCCGGCACATATTGCCGCGGCGATAAAGAGCGCCGGCGCCAGACCAAGGCCGGTGCCAGCGACCTGCTGCTGCACGCTATGAAGGTCCCGACCGACCAGATACTCCATGGCAATGTAGTATGCCGAATCACTTTCCCCGAAGTCGTAAATGTCGGCAATGTTGTCATGATGCAACATGGCGGCGAGCCTGGCTTCACCGATGAACTGGGCAACAATCTCATGCTCGTGGGAAAATTGCGGCAGCAGCTTCTTGATCACCACCATCTTGGCAAAACCTTCCGCACCAAGCATCCTCGCCCGATAGACCTCGGCCATGCCTCCGATGCCAAGGAGTTCGAGCAACTCGTATCTGTCACCCAACTTGTGCGGGAGTGTGCTGTGCATATCCTGAAAGGGGATAGTTCGAAAAGGTTGTTGAGAAATTGGCGGCTGGCAACCCGTAACAGGCTGCCTGTACTCCCTTGTTTACCGAGCCGATTAAGTGACAAGCCCTGCGAAGATAATCTTTTCGGTAACACGCATCATAATACAATTCCTTTGATTTTCGAGGAGTAACTTATTACAGAGAAGAGATCGACAATATCGCCGCCTTGGCCTGCTCCAGGGAAGCTATCCATAACCTCAATCACCGCCACCGATGAATTTTGAAGCCCTCAGTATCACCGACACGGGACGGATGCGCACCACCAATGAGGACGTCTGTGCCGCCGACACCAACCTGCGGCTCTTCCTGGTTGCCGATGGCATGGGCGGGGTAGAAGGCGGTGAGGTTGCCGCGGCGCTCTTTCTCGAAACGGTGCGAGAGGTGCTCACCGCGCCGCTCGATGTAGACCGGGTGGAGGGAGAGGCCATGGTGCGCCGTGTTTTTGCGGTCGCCAACGATAAGATCCTTGCCCACGCCGCCACCGTCTCCAGCCATCGTGGCTGCGGCTGTACCGCCGACCTCCTCGTGGCCAGCCGCGACCTGCTCATCCTCGGCCATGTCGGCGACAGCCGCGGCTACTGCCTGCGGCAAGAGCGCCTCGAACAGCTCACTTTGGACCACTCCCTGGTCCAAGAGCAGCTCGACCTCGGCTTGCTCGACCAGCATCAGGCCAAGAGCAGTCTCTACCGCAATGTCCTCACCCGTGCGGTCGGCATCACCCCGCAGCTCACGGTCGATATCCACAGCCGATCGGTCCGTCCCGGCGATCTCTATCTGCTCTGCACCGACGGCCTGCACTCGATGCTTTCCGACAAAGAGATTCTCTCGGTCCTCTCCTTCGACGCTCCCCTGACCTTTCGTGGCAAGATGCTGATCGACCTCGCCAACGACGCCGGCGGCAAGGATAATATCTCCGTTACCCTGGTGTCGATCGGCGACTGAAATAGCGCCGGCAAGATCTTTTCACGGGAGTAGCCTCGCTGCTGGCTTGTTTGTTCCTACTACTGGTATAAAAGAAAACTTCTTTACAAAATTCGGGTAATTCCTTTAAGTATCAGCAGCTCCATACAGTAACGCTCACCATCACCACAACCTTGAGCCACCATGCAGCGCAAGATACTGTTTGTCGACGACGACCCGATACTGCGAAAGTCCATCCAGCCCCATCTCGAGGATCAGCGCGAGCACTTTATTACCGTCGTGGCCCGGGACGGATTCGAGGCATTGAAGATACTGCAGAGCTCGCCTTTCTCCCTGGTGGTCTGTGATCTGATGATGCCGCGCATGGACGGCATCAGTCTGATTAAACATCTGCGCGAAAACTACCCCGACATCCCAACGATCATCGCCACCGGTTTGTCGGTTGACAAAGTCGGCGATTTGGCAAAATCCCCGGATATCCTCGCTTTCCTTTCCAAACCCTACCACCCGGAAACCCTCAGTTCAATTATCCTCAGCGCCCTGCGCCGCGAGGCGGAAGGCGGAATCATGAACGATGTGTCTCCTGCCGTTTTTCTGCAATTCGTCGAGATCGACGCCCGCACTTGCAGTATCCGCGTACTCGACAAGAATGGCCGCCATGGCGGTATGCTCTATTTCCTCGACGGCGATCTCATCGACGTCCGCATTGATGAATTGCGTGGTATCGAGGCCGCCTTGAAATTTTTCACCTGGTCAACGGCGACCCTTTTCCTGCGCAACGACTGCCCGCCTCGAGCAAACACCATCAACAGCGGTCTGCAAACGATTATCATGAAGGCTGCAGGGATGAGGGACGAGGACGAAAGTCTCCCCGAAGAGGAGGGTGACAGCGAAGATGGTCCCCTCGCCGACGAGGCCAAGGTCCGCATCCAACTTCAGCCGGACGCCGAATCCAACCTGGTGCGGCTTCTCCGCGACCAAATCGGCCATGCCTGCCGACCGGAAGATATCGATCAGGGTGCCACCGTTATGGCGGCCGTCGAGCAGCTGCAGCTTCTCGGCGAGGCCGCCGGCCTCGGCGACTTCCACCTCGGCCGATTGCACGATCCACATCGGGAGCGCCTTCTCGTCCTCGGCCCGCCGGCCGCCCTGGTAAGTCTGCCGACGGCGACGGCAGAGCGTCTTCTTGCCTTTCTCAACGATCACGAAAGGTGATCTCCCCGCCGGCGGTGAACAACAACACCTCGTTGCTCTCTAGTTCCATATCAAAATGAACATGCAGCGAATACTCGTTGCCGACGAAGTCGTGACAAAGCACAGCCATCACCTGACCGGTCCGCACCAGCGGCTGCATCGCCGCTTTCGGCCGCAGATGGATGCGTATCAACTGGCCGAGCAGGGCGGCGGCATTTTTCTTCTTTGAGAAGCGGAGATTGAGGGCCACCCCACCACGGGAGAGATCGAGCAACTCGCTCTTGAGAGTCAAACCAGTTTCCCTGCCTTGGCCATCGAGAAGATCAACGACCACCCGCCCCTGAACCTTGTGTCGCTCGTGTACCCGCCGAGTGCGCCGGTTCTTCTGGAAGAGCATGCCGGTGGTTGGGTATTTGCCGCAGTAGTTTTGGAGTTTGCCGTACAGGGCGGTTTGGCTTTCCTTCATGGCAATCAGCTTGACACGACGCAAACAGGACAACGAGGCACCCCGACTGATGACGGTTGTCGTCCACACCGAGGCATCAAAAAAATTCTCGCCCCCTAGAATCTCCCCCGGCCCACTACTCCTCAACAAGACTTGCCTCCCCTCGCTCCCGGCGGTCACCTGCACTTGGCCGCGGTTGACAAGAAACAGTGCGGCCTGGAAATCCCCTTGCTTTACAACGATTTCCCCGTCGGCATAGCTGCGCTCGGCAGCGGCGTGGTAGAGGGCGGCGAACTCTTCATCTGAAAGAACCTGGAGCAAATCCTTCCATGTTGCCTTCACCTCGGGACCGATGGCGGCAGCTTTTTCCTCTTCGATCAATTCGGCGGCACGAACACTTTCCACCAAGGCCATGGGGTCGATCTGCAGCAGCCAATCGCGCAGCCGCTCCGCCTGCTCGAAGCGGCGCGCCCGGGCACAGTCGGTGATTTTTGCAATGACTAGATGGATCGCCTGCTGCTTGTTGCCACGCTGCAATGCCTCGCGAATTTCTTTATCGTCCAGACCCCCGCTGTCATGATCGGCGGGGGGATCTGCAACCGGAGGTGACGGCGAACGTACGACTGCGGGGCTATCCTGTCGGGTTTGGATCTCGAGAAGATAGCGTTTGCCGGCTTCATCGACGAGGGGCAGCAGATTGTGCAGCACCTTGTGGTAAACCGCAGTATCGGCCAGCTTGTCTCCAACATTGTCCAAGGCCTTGCGAACAGCGGGCAGGGCGGCGTCACCAGCCATGCCGACGGCGATCAATCCGAGCGGCGTCCGACGCAGGCAATAGCAACCTTTGGTGAAGCGCAACTCCGCCGAGGACACCTCGCCGAAAGCGGCGAGGATGGCCGGCCATGGCTCGTCGCCAGCGGTGCGGATCTCCTCGCCACCTCTACTGCGAAGGAGAATCGCCCCGTCGCCGGAGAGCAAGACCGCCTCGCGCACCGCGGTCATCAAGGAGAGTTTACGTAAAAAGGCTTGCATCGACTATTATCCGCTCCATCCTCGAAAAATCGGGGGAAGGAAAGCCACCACCAACCGAACCGATTCTGGCCATGCTCCGACTAGAAGAGCAGGCGGTGCCGCACCAGCTTGGGGGCATGGGCGGCAACCGAGGCCAGGACAAACACGAGCAGCATCGTCTCCCGCCCGGGAAGAAGGCCATGGAAGATTGCCCCAAGCAGTATCACCTTGACGAAGGTAGCCACCCCGGCAAACTCCCGCCAAATTTGACGATGCCGCAACCATTCGGTAAACAGCAGTAACAGGCCGCTGCCCACCGTCAGCAGGGTATAGGCGAATGGCGCTTTCGCCCCTTCCCCTTCAAATAACAAAAAGAAGGTGAGCACTACCCCGGCGCCCACCAAGTGTATGGCCCTGGTAAAAATGGACAGACCGAGCACCCAAAAGGGTCGCCCACCGATCCGTCCCATGGTGTTCCCCTGCCCCTCTTCACCCCTGACTCCTATCATCGCCACTCTCTACGCAGCAAAGAGCTGTCTGCGAAAGAGAAAAAAGACCGCGCCCAAGAGACAGCAACCGGCCGAGAGATAGTCTAACGACAGCTTCTCCTTGAGATAGAAGATGGAAAACGGCACGAAGACAAAGAGGGCGATGCCCCAGCTGAGCAGGGCTGCGATGATCCGCGGCTTGTGGGCATGATTGCGTAAATGCCCGTACCAGGCGAAGGTCATGAAGACATTGCTGCAGCACAGTAAAAAGACGGTTATGGCAAATCTGTTCATAAGGACCTACAGTCGTGACCTCCGCTCATGGGCTCAACGGCCACCCCACCCCGTTGCGAGTCTTTCACTGTACACCAGGAATCTGCCGGCATCCAGCGCCTTTTGTCACCCCACATCCTCCACCCAGCGGAGACGACGATTATCCGGGTAGGAAAAAGAAAAGCGACCCGCCGCTAAAGGGCCTGCCGCCCTGAGGCCACGGTGATCTCGGCAAAGGGCACCACCAGATTGCGACCGGAGTGTTTGGCCTGAAACAGGGCGTGATCGGCGCAGGCCAACAACTCCGTGAGGGTTACAGCATCGTCCGGATAGGTGGCGGTTCCGCTGCTAATGGTGACATGAATATTCAAGTCACAATAGGAGAGAAATCGGTTCGCCGCGATTGCCGCGCGGATCTTTTCGTCCAGAGCGGGGCCCGCCGCCCGGCCGAGACCGACCAGCACCAGCACGAATTCGTCGCCGCCGTAGCTCACCCCGTAACTGCCGGGCGGCAGCAGCGGCATGATCACCTCGGCCAGTTCGGCGATGGTGGAACTGCCATGGAGGTGGCCGTAACCATCAACCACCTTCTTAAAACTATCTATGTCGATGAAGACCACGGTCAGCGGCATTTCCGGGTGGCGTTCCAGTTGTTCCTGCAGCGACTGGTAGAGATAACGGGTGTTATAAAAGCCGGTGAGATCGTCAACAATCGACAGCTGACGGTAGCGCACCATCGCCTCCCGCAAGTCCTCCTGGGCACGGCGCAAAGCAAGGTGAGTTTTAACTCGGGCCAGCAGTTCGGCACGAGTGAATGGCTTGGCAATATAATCTTGCCCACCTGCCTCGAAACCGGCGACGATATCCTCGCGATCGGCGCGCGAGGTCACGAAAATAACGGGAATATCCTTGGTGGCGGCGTTCGCCTTGATCCGACGACATACGGAAAGCCCCGACTCCTCCGGCATGTCGACATCGAGCAGCACCAGATCGGTGCCCCCCCGAAGAAGACATTGCCGTGCCTCGGAGCCACCCGCAGCAGCAGTTACCACATAGCCAACGCGGCCAAGCACCTCCTCAAGCATCCTGGTGATAACCGGATTGTCGTCCACCACCAGAATGCTGCCGCCACATTTTCCCTCGGTGTCTTCCATGATCACCACCACCCTCGCCAAGATCGGTGGGACGTTCCGCTCACCATGCCGACGACCGGAACGCGGCCCCCTGTCAAAAGATCTTTACCTACTCTTCCAAATACTTGCAAAAGAAAATTTGTAACAGGTCGTTACCTCTGTCCTTGGTCTTGGTCAAGACCGAGGGGAACCAGCACCAAAGTAGAGAATCGCTCAAGGACGTTTTCGTCCGGCTGGTGATCAACCAGGTCGGCAAGCTCGTTGAGATGGCCGGCGACTGCTACGAGACGTTCTCGAGCTGCCAGGCGAGCATCCTCGACATGCTGCCAATCACCGTCCTGCTGCAGCCGTTGCCAGGCACCAGCTATCTCGGGAAAGAGCTTCTGTCGCAGGCCGTCAAAAAAGGAGAGGTAAAAGGCCAGAGAAGACTGCCGTCGTTCGCGGCAGACGTAGGCAAGCAGGCCACAGGGGTGGGTATCGGCGAGGACGTCCTTGACCGCTCGCCCAACAAATTCCAGTGCCGAGCCGGGAAAGCGCTGCACCAGGGAATGCAGGGCATGGCCAGACAGTGTCGTCTCCAGCATCTCGCCGATCTCGTGGTAGACGAAGAGGTCGGTCTCTCCATCGACAATGGCGTCGAGGGCCTGCCGCAACCGTTCCTTGTCGAGAACCCCGTCGACAAAGACCCCATACTCACCGAGAGCAACGTGCAAGGACTTGCGACAGGAGGAGCGCACCTCGAGCAGCTGATCCCAGAAGAAAAAGCGCAGCAGCTCACGACGAACGAGAATCACCCCGTCCTGGAGCATGGCAAAGGGCGCCGCCATCTCCCGCGCCAGTTCCCGACCAAGGATGAGCACCGGGCAGGACTCGATCGTCCGCTGGGCCTTTATCTCGGCAAGAAAAAATACCGCCTTCAAGGCACGGCCATAGCCGGCCCCGTAGTAAAGGCCGCTGCCCACTAGGGCGCGGTTGATTCCCTCGACATCGAAAGGCTGATATTCGCACCCGGCGACCGTCAGCGGAAGATAGGCCCGGTCACCCACCGCTGCCCAGAAGTTTTCCTTGGTCTCAATCCAGTCGAGCAGTTCGGCCGCTGGCGGCTCGTCCCAAGGCTCCAGCCCCCTCTCCCATTTAAAGAGATTGCGCAGTTTGAGCACCATGGTGCACATGGTGTAGATGCCATGGTCGCGGGCATCGGAGATATCGCAGTTACCGGCGATGGTGCTGATCAGCGGGTTGACTTGCAGGACGCTCTCCATATCACCGGCCTCCTTTACCCGTTGCTTTTAACCTTGGGAAAGAGGGCTATGAGCGGCAGGGTGAGCAGCGGCACTAGGGCCATGACGGTGAGCACCGGGCGAATGGCGTAAAAGTCGGCGAGTCGGCCAATGAGCGGAGTGATCGCCCCGCCCAACCCGTAGGCAAAGCCCATCATCAGGCTGGCCACCATCGATCGCCCCTTTGGCGCCAGGGTCTGGGCCATAGTGACCCCAAGAGGCAGCGGCGCCAGGACAAATCCACCGGCCAGCGCCGCTCCGAAATAGACCCACTGCCCCTCCAACTGCATAAGCAACCAGAGGGCGGGGGCCATGAACAGATAGGAGAAGAAAAAGACCGGCTTGAAACCGATGCGGTCGGAGATAAGCCCGGCGAGCAGGCCACTGACGGTGCCGGAGACTGTAAAAATCGCATAAATCGCCCCGGCGGAGACGACGCTGAAGCCCTCCTGAACGTAGAGAACCGGCATAAAGGTGAGAAAAGCCTGGCCGGTGATGGCCCGCAGCAGCATCACCAGCCAGATCAGGGCAACGATCTTCCAGGCCGCTCCCAGGCTCTCTTTGAGCGCATCGATAAAGCCGTTGCGGCGCATGCCCTCGCTCTGTGGCCGGGGGATGACGCGGTACAGATAGAAAAGAACAACAAGGCCGGCAAGCATCGTCCAGGGCATGGCCTCAAGACCAAAGGAGGCGACATACCAGGTGATAAACAGTGGACCCAGGCCAAAGGCCAGCGTTCCTCCGGTATTGAATATTGACATCGAGAAACCGGCCTTGCTGCCGGCATACAGCGGCACCATGCCGGTCACCGAAGGGTGAAACATCGAGGAACCGATCGACCCGAGGGAGACGCAGAAGAGCAGCACCCAGAAATTGGGAGAGAGCCCGGACAGGGGAATGAAGACGATGGGCAGGGCCAGACCGATAAACATAAAGGCCCGAGTCTGGTAGCGGTCAGCAAAATAGCCGACGGTCGGCTGGATGATAAAGGCCAGCAGGCGCATCATTCCGGCGATGATCCCAACCTCGGTCAGGCTCAACCCGAGCTTGTCGATAAACACCGGAAAGAGCGGGGTGATAAAGGCGGAGTAAAAGTCACCGGTGAAATGGATCAGGGTCAGGGCGAGGAGAATTTTCACATTGGCTGACATAACAAGGGTCCCGTAGCGATAATCGAGGAAAAGGGCCGGCGGGACCCTGCGCGGGTGCGTCGACACCGTCACACAATCGGCATGTGGCGGGGAAAGTCAAATCCTATCGCAGCTTCCACTGCGGATTTCTTTTGCCGAGGAAGGCCGCTACCCCTTCGTGGGCATCCTCGGTGGTGCAGAGGCGGGCGAAGGCCTCGTTCATATAGCTAAATTGTTTATGATATTCCATGTCTTCAGCCTGGTAATAGGCGCTCTTGGCGATCTGCACCGCCAGGGGGCTCCTGGCCGCCAGATCCTCGGCCCACTTGAGGGCCTCGCCGTCGAGCTCCTCGTGGGCCACCACCCGGTTGACCAAACCCAGCTCCATGGCCTCCTCGGCCTTGAGGAGGTTGCCGAAGAGGAGCAGCTCCAAAGCCTTCTTGCGTCCGACACAGCGCATCACCGGCAAAATCGGGCCAACGCAGTTAAGACCGACATTGATGGCGGTCAACCCCATCTTGACCCGTTCCGAGGCAATCACCAGGTCGGCGGCGGCCGCCAGCCCCATGCCGTTGGCGGTGGCCACCCCCTGCAATTGGGCGATCACCGGCTTTTTCATGGTGGAAATAGCCACCAGTGGGTTTTCCATCCACTCGATCCAGCACCGGTAGTCATTGGCCGATTTCCCTTCCAGCTCCTTGACGTCGATGCCGGCACAGAAGGCGCGACCGGAACTCTTCAACAGAACCACGCGCACCTCCTCATCTGCCTCCATGGTCAGCAGGGCGCTGTGCAGCTCCCCCGCCATTTGGCTGGTGAAGGTGTTGAGCTGTTCCGGACGATTGAGGGTGACGATGCCGACATGGGTCGGAGTTTTATCGACAAGAATCGTTTCGTATGCCATGGCTCTCCTCCTTATTGTTTATTGTCGTTGCGATGGTGGTGGGTGTGCGCCGAAAAACGATTGAGCTCAGCTACGAATCCCCCTTTTGCGACCTTTTGTCAAGAAGCAGGCGGCCCTTTGTGCCCTCGTTGGCGAAAGTGTTCTTTCACCTCCATCACTCTTTTCTTTTTCCTTTCGCTGGCGGCAATCCTTAGAGTACAAGAGAAGTAAGGAGGTGCCAGCCGCTGACCGCCCCGGCATCGCCGACCCGCGCCGCGGGCAAAGCTGCCAAGTCTGGTTCGCTTGAACGCCACGGCGGTTAACTCCCCTTCATCAATGGAGCCCCGCACCTGCCATGAAGCCGCTTTCGATTGCCACCCTCGCCCTGGTCTTATCGGCCTGCCTCGCCGGCCCCGCCGCCACCGAAACCATTCGCCACACCCTGCGCTGTGAAAGCAGGGATTTTTCCTCGAGGCAGTGCGCCCTGCCGATGCCTCCGAGAAGGTCGCAAATCGAGGATATCCGGCTGCTACGGCAGCTATCGACCAAACCCTGTATCGAAGGGCGCACATGGTTTGCCGACGAATCGGGAATCCTCGTCAAAAACGGCTGTCGCGGCGAGTTCCAGGTGGTCTACAATCTACGCGGCGGCTATGACCACCACGATGCGAGGCCCTGGGAGCAGCCGTCTCACTTTCGCGGCGACCCCACCGAAATAGTGCTGCGCTCTTTCGAGGATGTGCTCGGCCGCCCCCCCTCGCGCGACGAACTCCGTTTTTATCGCAGCATGATCATCGACCGGGGGTGGAGCGAGCGCGATGTGCGGCGCGATGTGCGGCAAGGCGGGAATGATAGTCTACGGTAAAGGTTTTTCTCCCCTTTACCATCCCTGCGCCATCATCTGCAAATCCTCTTCGGGGATGATGGCGAGTCTTTCGAACTGCTCCTTGGTAAACAGGGCGAACTCGCCCTGCGCCGAGGCGCAACGCCTCATCTCTTCGTCAAAGAGTTCGGCCGCCACCGTTGCCCGCCGCTCCTGGTATCGCTCGCTGATGCTGCCGATGGCAGTGACCTTGGCCCCGACATATACCGGACGGTGGTAGTTTACCGTTATATTCTTGGTGAGGATAAAGCGCCTGGACACGACGATGGCCGTCCAGCTCATGACTTCGTCAAGGATGGTGGCGATGACTCCGCCATGCACCAAACTGCTCCAGCCACGAAACTGCGGGGGAAGGGTCAGTTGCGTGCGCAGCCGGTCGCCGCAGCGGGCGAAGGTCATGCGCAACCCGTTGTGGTTTTCGGTGCCGCAGCCGAAACAGTGCTTGTCGAGACTGGGCAACGCTTGCCAGGAAATGTCGTGGAGTTCTTTGTGGTTGTTCATGGTCATGGATAAGAATGGGGATGAGTAATGGCATGGCCCCCTGAGACCCGATACCCTTTGACAATAGTCTTACCTCCCTCGCTCCGCAAAAATCCACAAATATTTCCTCCTTTGGGCGAACCGCTGCCGCAGCTGCTCAAGTAAAGAGCCGGGACGATTCGCACTTGCCAAAACCGCCTTGGGTGCTACAGTTCGGCATAAGCAGCCAGCCGACTGAAACCATTCTCCCTCTCTTTCCCAGGTCCTTCCACAAACGATGCAGCTTTTCCCGTATATTGTGCTCTGTGTTCTGTTGATCTCAACTCCGGCCCACGCCTATCGTGCCAAGGTGGTGGGCGTGGCCGATGGCGACTCGCTCACCGTGTTGGTCAAAGGCCGGGAAAGAGAGATCCGTCTCTACGGCATCGATGCCCCGGAAAGAAAACAGGCCTTCGGCCAAAAGGCCAAGGGAGAGATCACCGCTCTCTGTGCCGGCAAGAGCGTGGACATTGAGGAGATCGATCATGACAGCTATGGCCGGGCCGTCGCCTGGGTCATGGTCGACGGCAAGAGCGTCAACGAGATTCTCGTCGGCTCCGGCTATGCCTGGGTCTATCGCGCCTTCTGCCGTGATCGTCTGCGCTGCTCCACCCTGCTGCAACTCGAACAATCCGCCCGGGAGGCGAAGCGGGGGCTGTGGCGCTATCGCGATCCCCTGCCCCCCTGGGAATGGCGACACCAGCGCGATTGAAACTTGGCGCTCCGTTCTCCGGTCGGAAAAATACGAGAGATGCCCGTAAGATCGCATCTCATCGCAGTTGGCTGTCCTTGCTGCCTCGGCGGTTATATATGTCGACGTTCTTCTGCTGCCGCTCCATCTCGGTTTGGCAGCCGATGCACAGTCGCACCCCCGGCAGTGCCTTGCGGCGCGCTTCGGGAATGGGAGCCTCGCACTCTTCGCAATTCATCATGCTCTCGCCGCGCGGCAAGCGGCTCTTGGCCAGCTGCACCGCCGATTCCACCGTGGCGTCGATTTGCTCCTGCACTGCCCCGTCCTGGGCCCATCCACTGGCCATAACTGTTTCCGCCCACTCACATTCTGATAACACTAGAATTGCCGCGACAAGACCGCCCAGCCGCAACACCCTCTTCTTCCGCCTCTTTGCCTTCCCCCCCCTTGGCAGGTAGGGGTCAATCCTCCCTGGCCCGCACCCAGGACCGCCACAACGTCGCGGCAATCATAATAAGCGCGACGAGCCGCAGGCAATTGGCCAAAGTGGTATCCCAGGAAAGCAGACCCCAGTTGCCGAGGATGCGCGACCAATCATGGAATTCTTCGGGATCAAGACCACCCACCAGCGGCAGCTGTTGCGCCCTGGCGTCGGCCATGTAACGGGCAACGTTGAGCAGGTTTTCAGCAAACCAGATGAGGCAGAAGTAATACCCCCCATATCTCTGTTGGCGACGCATCTCAAAGGCACAGAGTCCGGGGATGAGCAGTTGCATCATCGTACCCCCGTAGACCATGAGGCGATCGGAAAGCATGCCGAAAAGAGGATGGCCGCCCTCGTGAAAGGCGAGATTGGCGGAATCGAGTACGGGAACCCAGCCCCATAAGAGGTGGCAGACCAGCACTATCGCCGCCCAAACAGCCAAGGCAATGGTCATCATCCGTCGTTCACCTCTCTATCCTCTGGGGTCCCCGGGGAGGTACCCACCAGTGACCTTTTTATAGGCATCCGAGGTACGTTGCCCGGGAATGCCATCTTCCTTGACAAAGATTCCCGGAAAGGAGTTGAGCCAGCGCTGGAGGTCTTGCGCCCGAGCCACCATGGCCGGATCGGCCGAGAGGCTCACCCCGTAGCCGACGACCAGGGGCTGGTCATCTTGCTGTGGTGCCGGCTGGTCGAGAAACTCAATGTACCCGCTTTCCGCCATGCGCCGCAACAGCACGGCAGCGCCGCACTGCTTGGATACGGCGGTATCGGACCAGGTGCCATCGGCGATGTACTTGCCGCTTGTGTAATGGCTGGAAAAGCCCCACAGGTAAGGTGACAGCACATGCGGATGATAAAGGCGATACCCCCAGCCATTGTATCGCTCC
>CAYSON010000003.1:15320-25441 GCA_964432635.1 uncultured Desulfopila sp. | reverse complement strand
CACCGAGATGAGCGGTTTTGTAATCAGGCCGGCGATGGATCCATTGGGGTAGAACCCCTGCTGCAAACCCTTTTCCAGGAAGTGCTTGAGCGGAGGGGTGGAGTCTTGGTCCAGGTAGGTCCGGCGATAGAACCGCGGATCAAACCACGAGCAGGGGCGGACCTCCAAGTCGTCCTGTCGGCAGAGGTAATGGGCAAAGGGATCGAGGTTGTCCGGCACCTGATATCGCTTGCCGTAGAAAAGCGGATCAAAGAGTGGCGAAGGGCTCTTTTTCTCGTGGCGGCCGAAAAGGGCGTAGTGGGTCAGGGCGTCATGGCCTTGTTCGCGCAGACCTGGGGCCTTGTCGAGGTAGTAGTCGCTGTCAAAGTAGCAGCTCGGCCGGCGGTGGGTCTTCTGTCCGTATTCGAGAAAGTGTCTGTAGGCGGCCTCCGCTTGCCCCGCCAACGACCGGGCGTCCTCGTAGCATTGGCTATAGAAGGCCGGATCAAAATACGGGGATGGAGAGAGAGGGGGCTTGGCGGTTTTTTGCCGCGAGAGAAAATGGCTGAGCGGATCGGCCGGAGCCGGCCGGTCTTCCCCGAGGATTTTGCCGTACCAGTAGGGGTCGACCAGGGGATTGGGTAGCAAGCCCTGATATCTGCCCGTGGTGAGAAAATGGAGCAGGGGGTTTTCTCGTTCTTCCTCTAATTCAGAGCATTGCTGCACATAGAAGTGACGGTCGAAAAGCGGTCCGGGACGGCGGAGTTCACGAAACCCCTTGGTGAGGTAGTGGGCCAGGGGATCGTAAGCGGAACCTTGCAGGTCGGGATTGCTGCGTAGGTAGTAGGTTTTGTCGAAAAAGCGGGAGTGCTTAATCAGGCGATAGCCGGGGGAGGTGATGGTGTACCAGAGCGCGGAACAGAGGCGACGAAGGGCTTTGATCATGGCAACAGGCGGATGAGATGTTGGTGTGGGGGCATGGCATCAATTTGGTTTGTTATCATTCAGGCGGCATAAGTCTCCAAACGGAGATGCTGCTTGAAGAAGCTGCGGAATTCATCCTGGCGATGGCTGACATAGAGCAGTGTTGAAAGCCGTTCGGCGGCAATCCGTTCCAGCAGGTCGAGAAAGGCCTGGCGGGTGGTGTCGTCAAGGCCATGGGTCGGTTCGTCCAGCAGCAGCAGTTTCGGGTTCTTGATCAGAGCCCGGCCGATCAGCAGGCGACGCTGTTCGGCAAAACTCAGGCGGCGAAAGGGCGTTTCCGCCTTTGCGGTGAGATCGAGCCATTGCAACCATTGCCGCGCCTGTTTCAGTTCAGCGGCAGAGGGGTGGTGGTAAAGACCGATGGAGTCGTACAAGCCGGAGAGGACGATGTGCAAGGCGCTGCCCGGGACGCGATGTTCCCGGTGCAGCGAGGGCGAGACAATACCCATCTCCCGTTTGATCTGCCAGATTGATTCACCTTCTCCGCGCTTCTTGCCGAAAAGGCGCAGATCGTTGGCGTAGCATTTGCTATTGTCGCCGGTGATGATATCAAGCAGGGTCGACTTGCCGCAGCCGTTGGGACCGGTGATCAGGGTGTGGTCGCCGTTTCGTACGAGAAGTTGCAGGTTGGAGAAGAGCAGGTGCTCACCGTAGCCGGCAAAGCCCTGGCGCAGGGCGATCAATTCTTCGCCTTCCTCAGGGGTTTTTGAGCTGCTCAGGCGTGCCTCAACCATAGAGCTTTTCGCGGTCACAGGCGGGCGATGGCGAAAACGATGTAGCACCGCTTGACAGGGACCGCTATCAACCAAGGTGCCAGCGACGATGATCGCCAGATGGTCGGCCCAGGGGGGCAGGTCGCCGAGGTCGGAGACGGTGGCGAGCAGCAGCAGGCCTCGGCTGGGCAGGAGAGCCAGGGTCCGATCAAGATGGCGGCAGCTATCGTTGTCGAGGCCGTCGTAAGGATGTTCCAGCACCAAGGTGGAGCGACCGGCGATCAGTTCCCGCAGCAAGAGAAGTTTGCGTGCCTGTCCAGAGCTGAGCTGGCGATAGCCCTTGTCGAGGCAGGCAGTCATGGAGAGCGCCTCGAGCAGCTCCCGGTGCTCCCTGTGGTTGGGAAGAAAGTCGCGCACCAGGGTGCCGGGATCGGGGCGGTCGAGAAAATCGCTGTCGTCGTTGCGGAGTTCCTCCTCGAACAATTCCTGCTGTCCGCGGAAACTGACAATGCCAACATTTTCCGGGAGTTCAAGGAGCTCAGCGACGTGGCCGTCGAGTGTGCCGCTGATCAGGTCAAAAAAGCGCTCGATACCCGAGCCGTTATCGCCGTACCAGCACCAGGCCTGGCCCGGCTTGGCGGAAAAGGCCGGGATGTGGAGTTCCTGGTGGTGAAAATTGACGATCTGCATAAACGGTGTGTATCCTTCCAGGGGCGCTTTCTGCCTGACGGCCGTGGTTGACAGCGCGCGCCGCTCCGTGGTAGTTGTTGGCCACGTCAGGCTGCCATTGGTCGCAGTCACCGGCGTATATCCCTTTTACAGGCGTTTTATACTATGTTTGCGCAACTGGAACACCTTTTTCGCTTCGTTGACGAGACGGTGGCGGCCATTTATGATCAGCATCCCCAGGCGGTTCGCTGCCGGCCGGGATGTGCCGACTGCTGCCATGCCGTCTTCGATGTCTCTTTCATCGAAGCGGCGGCCATTGCCGCGCACCTCAAGCAGCAACCGGAGTTGCGGCAGCGTTGCCTAAAAGTGGCGGAGGAAGCGGCTGAGGCCTATGAGGAGCTGCTGCGCTCGGCTGGTGATCCAGGCTTGGCGCGAATCCGCTGCCCCTTGCTGGGAGACGATGATCTCTGTCTGGCCCATGGGGTGCGGCCGATCAACTGTCGCACCTATGGTACCCCGACGGTGATCGACGGCCGCACCCATGTTTGTGGTCTTTCCAACTTTCGCAACCGGGATGTCTATCCCACCGTTGACCTGGAACCGCTGCAGGCAAGCCTCAATCGATACTCGGTCGGCCTGGTCGGCGAGGAATTCGGCAACCGCCGTTTTCCCATTGCTTGGGTGGTGTTGCGCACCGACTTCTTTCTGCCCCGCTAGGCAGCGAAGGCGTGGCCAAGGGTGTCAGCCTTTTCGGGAGGACGAAGATGATCCTGGTCCTGCAGCTGTTCGGCTATGTCCTGATCTTTTATCTGTGTTGTGTGGCCTTGATGTACCTGGGCCAGGAGCGCCTCATTTTTCATCCTACCAGCAGCACCCACCAGCATCACCAGTATCGCCAGGTGGAGGGTTACCGTTTACAGCGCGGCATGGTGACCCTGGGGGGCTGGCTGGTCCATCCCGAGCGGGCCTCCGATAAGCTGTTGATTTACTTTGGCGGCAATGCTGAGGATGTCTTTCTCAATATCGAGGAGTACCAGGCCATCGAAGCCGCCACGTTGTTTGTCGCCTACCGCGGTTACGGTCCGAGCGGCGGCAAGCCGGGAGAGCAGGAGTTGTATAAAGACGCCCTGGCGGTGTTCGACGATGTGGTCAGGCGCGAGCAGCCCCGCCATGTTTTCCTCATCGGACGCAGTCTTGGCTCTGCCTTGGCCAGCTACGTCGCCGCCCATCGTTCGGTGCAGGGAGTGGTGTTGATCACCCCCTTTGACAGCCTGGTCGAGGTTGCCCGTAGCCATTACCCATGGCTGCCGGTGGCCTGGTTGCTCAGGCACCGCTTTCCTTCCGCTGATTTTGCAACTGCCATCACCTGCCCGGTGCTGGTGATCTACGGGGGGCGGGACCAGGTGGTGGCGCCGCAGCGCACCGAGAACCTCTTGCGCCATCTGCCGGAGAGCACGAAGCGGCTTTTTCTGCCCCACGCCGAGCACGGCACCATCGATATGCATGGCGACTACTGGCGGACCCTATTGGCCTTTCTTGACCAGCCGGCGGCACAGGGATGAAGGCAGCTTCCTCGTTCAGCCGGCCGCCTGGCAGTTCCGCTTAATCGGCTGTTTTTTGCCTTCCCGGTTCACCGCCACATAGGTGAAGGCCGCCTTGGTCACCCGCATCTCGGGGATGTCGGCGATGGGTTGGTCAAGCGCCGGCCTCACCCATACCTCGAGATTGATGGTGATCGAGGTGGTACCGATGCGGAGCACCTCGCCGTAGCAGCAGACGACATCGCCGACGTGCACCGGCTTGATAAAGACGATGGAGTCGACGGCCACGGTGACCACCCGCGAGCAGGTGAGCTCGCGGGCGAGGATGCCACCGGCGATGTCCATCTGCGCCATGATCCAGCCGCCGAAAATATCTCCGTGCGGGTTGGTATCGGCGGGCATGGCCAGGGTTCTGAGAATGAGTTTGCTGGTGGTGCTGCGGGTGTTGTCCATGAGTTTTTCTTGCCGTGGAGGGGGAACAATGAAGAATCGGCGGGGCCAGCCCTTTCTATACTTGGTGTTGCCCTTGTCTGCAAAGTGAAAGCGAACTGGCCATGGTCGCCAGTGCTGGTGTTGCCTGGTCTTGATTTACCATCATCATTGGCGCTATAGTTGAATGTCTGGTTTTCCTGCGAACGGCACCACTGTTGCGCCGGCAACGGGGCAAAGACGAAATGCGGCTGGTCAATCGCGATGGCGATGAAAATTTCATGGGAGCGTTGATATGGCAGCGGAAAAACGGCGTTTCAGTCGGATAGGCTTTAATGTCAGGGCAAGGCTCACCGTCGGGGATCAGCAGTTCCCGGTCGAGCGCATTGCCAATCTCAGTGTCGGTGGCTGCTTGTTGGAATTGGACGAGTCGCTGCCGGAGGGTGCAGACTGTGTTTTCACGATTTTCCTGCCTCGCATGGGGCCGGGAGTCGAGGTGCACGGCCAGGTAGTCAGAGCCGATAACGGCTTAGCCAGTCTCAAGTTTACCCGGATCGATCCCGAGAACCTCTTTGATTTGCAGAATATTATTCGCTACAACGCCGAAGATCCCGACCAGATCGAGGAGGAGATCAAGTCCCATCCCGGGTTGGTCTGAAGCGAAGTCGGTAACGGGCCTTTTCTTTTTTCGCTCCTGATCTATTGTCGAGTGATGAGGCGGTCACAAGTGGCGGCAGAACTCGACAGGGGAGGCGATGATGAAGCGAAGATTTCTCCAGGTACTCATTCTCGGGTGTGTGGCCGCAGCGGTGGCTGCGGCGTGTTCGCTGCCCTTTTACTACGAGACCCAAACCCTGTGGTATAAGACCGGTTGGGACAAGATCCTGCTCCGCGCCGGGCACGTCTGTGGGATGCTCGCCCTCGTTTCGCTCCTGTTGCAACTTGTCCTCGGCAGTCGGGGACGAATGATCGAAGAGTCTTTCGGGATAGCCGCGGTGATGCGCTGGCATCGCCTCAACGGCGTGCTTCTTCTGCTGCTCGCTCTCCTTCATATCACCTTGGTTCTGCTTCCCGAAGGGCTCGCCAATCTCCCAATAGGTGTTGAGTTTTGGCCGGAAATGGTGGGAGGGGTCCTGGTTGTGGTGATTTTCTGGCAGGCGCTTACCTCCTCCTTGCGGCAACGTCTGGGCCTTAATTATCAACGCTGGCGCGTCGGGCATCGGCTGATCGCGTATCTTGCACTGCTGCTTGTCACCTTCCACATTCTCTTTGTGGCCGATTCTTTCGCCCAGGGCTTGCCCCGAACGGCCCTCGTGGTTGTTGTCGGATTGGTGGTGGCTCGCATCATCCTGGTGAAGAGGGCGGCAGCAAGGGCCAAATAGCCGGTTGCCGCGCCACTTGTTTTTTCCGTTTCCGTTCCTATGGTGCAGGCAGAAGTGCACGTTAATGTACCAATGCACATGCGCTTTCTTCCCTTTTACGTCCCCCAGAAAATATCCATGACAAGGAGGAACCTATGAAAAACATTGCTCTATTGGTCATCGCCGCTGTGTTGTCTGTTTTTTCCGCAAAGTCCTCGGACGCCGCACTCAAGAGCTGGGAGATTGATGCCGCTCACAGCGGTTTCTATTTCAGCATCGACCATATCTATTCCAAGGTGCGTGGCCATTTCAATCAATACAGTGGCACTATTCAGTTTGATCCGGAAAAACCTACGGCGAGCAGCTTCGTCTTCAAGATCCAAACCGAATCCATTGACACCAATATTGCCAAGCGTGACAAGCATCTGCAGTCAGCAGATTTTTTCGATGCTGCCAAATATCCGGAAATGACCTTTGAGTCGACCAAAGTGGTGGATGGAGGCAAGGGGCGCTATGACGTTCATGGAAAATTCACCGTCAAGGGCGTGGCCTACGACCTGGTGTTGCCCATGACCTTTGCCGGTGTCAAGGATCATCCGGCGATGAAGGGTAAGCAGGTAGCGGGTTTTAACGGCGCCCTGATTATTGATCGCCTCGCTTACAAGGTTGGCGACGGCAAGCTCTTCAACCTCGGGGTGATCGGTAAGGATGTTGAGGTCCTGGTGACCATCGAAGCCCTGGTCGACAAGTAGTCGCCATTGGCGGTAATTACCGGCAAGGCTTGACAAGGCTCGAGCCTTGCTTAGGGTCTCAAGGACGGGAAGGATGGTGAGTGGAAAAGCTCGGTACCTCCAGGTCTTTCTTTGACCAGACGTCAACCCGTGAACTGATTAACCATTAAGAGGAGACTGATTATGGCTCATTCTTGTAAAAATTGCGGTGCCGTGGCCGACGATCCCGGTCATCTTTGTAACCCCACCGTCGAGGCAGTTTCTTGTACCTATTGCGGCAACGGTGACGTGGCCGTTACCCATGTCTGCAAGGGCAAGCTCGAGGCAATGAAATTTTCCTGCAAAAACTGTGGTCGGGTCGCCGCCGAGAGCGGTGGTCTGTGCAGTCCCGAGGCTATCGCATAGTTGAAAAATAAAAAAACTTGAGTGATGTATTGTCGTACAGCAAGGCCGATTCGCATGTGAATCGGCCTTGCTGCGTTGGAGCCTTTCAGTAGTCGATGCCTGGCTGCGGTTCAATGTCGCGGTGATAGGCGTGTTTGATTTCGCGCACTTCGCTTGCCGTGTCGGCAATTTCGATCAGGTCGGGATGGGCATCCCGTCCGGTAAGGACGAGGTGCATTCGCGGTGGACGCAGGGAGAGGAGATGCTTTACCTGCTCCAGGTCGACCAGGCGCAGCTGCACGGCGTTGTTGATCTCGTCGAGCACCAGGGTGTCGCAGTCGCCTCGACGGAGAATAGATTCCACCATGGTCACGGCGTTCTGGGCGTTGCGGCGATGTTCCTCATGGGGATAGGGATTACCTTGTATGCCGCAGAAACCTTTGCCGGTATGGTGGAGGGTGACGTAAGGAGTGAGCAGTTCGACCCCGTCCCACTCGCCGCTATAGATGTCGCCCTTCATGAATTGCACGATGATCGTTTTCAACTTATGGCCGCAACCGCGCAAGGCTATGCCGAGAGCCGAGGTGGTCTTGCCCTTGCCGTTGCCGGTTATGATCACCACCAGCCCCTGCCGTTTTTTCGGTTCGAGCTTGGTTATGGGCACGTTGTCACTCATGGTCGGCCTCCACGGAAAGGGTTCTTGACCTTAAGACGCAGACAAGGTTGTCCTGTGCTGCGCCGTGATCAGATTTTGCGGCGATAGGTGGCAACGGTAAAAGGCTCGCTGCCACCCTGGTGACTCTGTTCGTGGCTCAGCACGAAGTCGTGCTCCGAGAATTCCGGGAAGAAAACGTCGCCGACTACCTCCCGCTCAAGTAGGGTGAGCAGCAGGGTGTCGGTTAGCGGTATGGCCAGGTGGAAGATCTGTGCGCCGCCAATGATAAAGGTCTTCTCTGCCTCTGCGCACAAGCTCAGGGCTTCCTCCAGTGAGCTGGCGCGTTCGCCTCCTAAGGGTTCGTAGGCGGCGTTGCGGCTAAGAATGATATGACGTCTTCCGGGTAGTGGGGTTCCCAGGGAGTCGAAGGTCCGCCTGCCCATGATCATCGGATATCCCATGGTGGTCTCCTTGAAGAGACGCAGTTCCTCGGGGATATGCCAAGGAAGCTTGTTGTCGCGACCGATCACCCGATTGCGAGCCATTGCGGCGATGATGATTTTTTCCATGACGCTCCTTTTTTGACGAGGCTTTACTGTCTACATTATGTTTGCCTTTCCTTATAGATAATGCTACGATAATTATACGCATTTTCAAATTTTTAGAAAGGGTTTCGATAAGGAAAAAGGCGCTCCCGACACAAGGGTGGAGCGCTGTCGATGTCAGCAGGTCGCTGTGCAAGGTACCTGGTGGCGTGTGGGCTTGCTCATCCCAGGAGGTGGAGGAGGTCGATGAAAATACAGTGTCCCCAATGTGGCGTGGCCGGTTCGGTAGATGAGGCTCATAAAGGAAAGAAGGTCAAGTGCCCAAAATGCAGTATGATATTTGTTGTTGGCGAGGTGTCTGAGGCGGCTTTTCCGTCTCCTCCCGTCGCGGCGGTTTCCTCGCCTGCTCCAATAGAGTCTGAGCCAGCCGTTCCTGCCCCTGTCGCCCCCATGGAATTATCAGACATGCCATCCGCTGGAGTCGATGGGGATGGGGTGGCACCCCCGGATCCCTCTCCGGCCGAACTCCTTCCTGTCACTCCTTCCGACGCTCAGAGCGATACACCGCTGTGGGAACCGGAAGAGCGACTCGAGTGGGCTGATATCGTCTCTGATATGGACAAGGGGGCTGCCGATGAGGGCAAAAGAGGGCGTGAGGAAGATATGGCGCCAGCCAGCCTCGACGAGCCTTTGGCGACGACCATTGAGGCTGGAGATGGTGGGGTGCCGGTCCCAGACATGGCGGAAGCGGGTGTTTCCGAGCCGCCCCCGGCGCCAGGGTTCGGCATGGATACGCCCCTTGCCGCAGCAGTTGCCGCCACAGCCTTGGCGGGCGAGGACAAGCAGGATGAACCCGCAGCAAAGATTGTTCTTGATGGCGTTGAGCAGAGCCCTTATGGCATCGAGAAGGAACAATGCTGGCAGTGTGGGAAGAAGGACAGTGTCGGTATGCCGTTCATTGCCAAGGATGGTCGCCTCTACTGCCCCGATTGTTTGCCTGGCGAGCTGACGGAGCCACCTCCCGTTGGTAACAAGGGTGAGGCGGCCGCCAGTCAGCCCCGTTACGATTTCACCATTGGCGGTCTGCTGCGCGAGGCCTGGGCCAAAACCAAGGGGGTTAAGGGCGCCATCTGGGCGGGGAGCGCCATCATGTACGTGGTGATGATTGTCATCATCGCCGGTGGTGCCTTGGTATTGCCGCAAAGCGGCGGTGACGGCTGGAATCCGCTCGCCATGGCCAGCGATGTCCTCTTCCAGTTGCTCAGTAATGCGGTGATGGTGGTTTTTTCCGCCGGTATCATCAATATCGCCATTCGTAAATTGGTTGGAGAAACGGTGGGATGGAAAATGGTCTTCGACGGCATTCCCGTTGCCGGCAAACTGATTGTCGCCGGCATCCTCCAGAGCCTGTTGATCATGATCGGCTTTTTACTGCTTATCCTTCCCGGAATCTATCTGTCCATCGGCTATTGCATGACCATTCCCCTTATCGTCGACCGCAAGATGTCGCCGTGGCAGGCGATGGAGGCCTCGCGCAAGGCGGTGCACGAGGAATGGTGGAAGATCTTCGGGCTGTTCCTCGTCTTGGGTCTGATTGTTTTTCTTGCCTCCTTGCCGCTTGGGCTCGGCCTGATCTGGGTCTGGCCAATGTTCGTGGTCTGTGGTGCCCTGGTCTATCGGACACTGTTCGGCATAGAGAAGAAGGCCGATTGAGGCCATAACCATCCGGAGAAGCAATGCTCGATCCCGCCCTCTACTGGCTGATGATTGCCGTCATCCTCTTTGTGCTCGAGCTGGCGACCCCGGGTTTCGTCCTGGTGTTCTTCGGCGCGGGGGCAGCGGCAACCGCCCTGGTTTCCTGGCTGCTCCCGGAGACCGCCATCGCCCTGCAACTGGCGATTTTTATCGTCGTTTCGCTGACGGCCTTCTTTTCCTTGCGGAAAATGATGCACAAGCGCTTCTTTTCTTCGGCCCCCAACAAAGACGGGGACGACGTTGACGGACAATTGGTCAATCCCGGGGACAAGGGGGTGGTGAGCACGGCCATCGTCCCTCCGGCCGAGGGGAGGATCAAGTGTGCCGGCACCTTTTGGCGTGCTGCGGCCGGGGAACATATCGCAGAGGGCGAGA
>CAYSON010000003.1:0-15310 GCA_964432635.1 uncultured Desulfopila sp. | reverse complement strand
GCCGCCACGGGCTGGGCCTGGAAGTGGAGAGGATTTAGGAATCTCAGGGCTGGGCAAGTCGAACTCGCGGAGTGCAATATGGAACAGAATTGCGTCGCACTCATCATTCTTCTGGTGCTGGTGGCGGTGGTCATGGCCATCTATGGACAGGTCAAGACAGAGGGAGGAGTCAGCGCGGCGAGCACGGCTCAGGGCCGAGGTTGACAGAGGCACAAGGTCTTGCTGTGTGCGGGCCGCGACGCCATCTCGTCTTTGTTCACCTGCTCATGGTGGTTGCGGCCTGTCTGGTATCCACCTCCTTCACCGTCGGCGCGGCCATCACCAGGCATCTTGACCCGGTCGTTCTCACCCTCATTCGCTTTGTTCTCGCCGCACTCCTTTTTGCACCGCTAGTTGCCCTGCGTTACGGGCTGTCATTCTCGTTGTCTCTCTTGCTGCGTTGCAGTCTGATTAGCGGTTGCCTGGTGATTTTTTTCTGCTGCATGTTCTGGGCGCTGAGGTATACCACCGCCCTTAACACCAGCGTCATCTTCGCCCTGGTGCCCTCCATATCCGGCGGTTATGCGCTGCTGCTCAATGATGAGCGTTTGGGACGCGCCCATCTGCTGGCTTTGGCGTGCGGGCTGGTCGGTACGGTTTGGGTCATTTTCCGAGGGGATCCCGGCCAGTTGCTGGCGATGCAATGGAATCGGGGGGATCTCATCTTTTTCGCGGGTTGTTGCGCCATGGGACTGTACACGCCGCTGGTCAAGCTTCTCCATCAAGGAGAGCCTATGGCGGTGATGACCCTGTGGGTCCTGGTTACCGGGTGTCTCTGGCTGTTGCTGTTGAGCGGCGCTGACCTTAGCCGGGTCGATTGGGGTCGAGTACCGCTCGAGCTGTGGTTGGGTGTCGCCTATCTGGCGGTCTTCACCACCATTATCACCTTTTTTCTCACCCAATACGCGGTGCCGGTTCTCGGTCCCACCAGGGTGATGGCCTACTCCTACCTTTACCCGGGCTTGGTGTTGGTGATCGAACTGGCCCTGGGACACGGCTTGCCACCGTTGCGGGTCATTCCCGGGGTAGTGGTGGTGCTGGCAGCCATGTTCATCCTGCAACGCCATGGCGGCGGGGAACGAGCATAGGCAACGATGGTTCAGCCGGCCTTTTGCACCAGGTGCAAATAGAGGTCGCCTCTGCCCTCAGGGGTGTTGCGGCCTTTGCCGGCGAGGCGCAGTTTCTGGCCGGGACGACTGCCCGGGGGGATTTTGACGCGCAGGGTCTGCTCCCCCTGCGCTCCGTAGACGAGGATTTCAATGGTCTTGCCGTGTCGAAATTCTTCTGCGGTGAGAGGTGTGGAGTAGGTGGTCTCGAGGCCCGATCGGTTCCTGGAGGGCGTATGTTGTTGCCTGGTGCCGAGTAGTTTTCGGGCAGAGCCGAGCAGATTGCCGACGCCTTTGCCGACTGAGGTGAGGAGCGGAGTTTTTCCGCCCAGTTTCTTCCTGGCGGCTTCAGCGAGGAGAGGACCGGCAAGGGAGCCGAGGAAAAAGATGCCGCCGACAAAGATTCCGCCCTTGCCGCCGAAGAAGCTGCGCTTGATGAAGGTCGAGCCGTAACGAAACCCGTGACGCTGGAATTCCCGCAAGAGTCCGGAGAAGAGCTGTTGGAAGTGCGGGTCCTTGAAAAGATCGCGGAGGATGTCCTCCTGGGTGTAGGTGAAGTCCTTGCCCTGACCGTGGTCGTTGGGGTTGCCGGATGCTCGACATTCCTGGTAACGTCGCAGTTTCACCGGGTCGGTGAGGACACCGTAGGCCTCGGCAACATCCTTGAACTTCTCTTCGGCGGCAGGGTCGTCGGGATTGCGGTCGGGATGGTACTGCATCGCCAACTTGCGGTAGCGCTTTCTGATCTCCTCCTCGGAGGAGGAAGTGGTGACGCCGAGAATCCGATAGTAATCTTTCATGATGGTCTGTGGAGCGGGCGGGTTACGTATCTTTTGGGACTGTGCTGATATAGTAAAGCGCTTTGCAACAAATGACAAATACTTCTCACCTCTCCCGAAGAAGCGGAAAAGTCTGGCAAGGTCCTGAAAAATCGATAAAGATGAAAACGTCGTCGATCATTGTTGCGGTGGGGCCAAGGCGGGTGGCGATTTTTGGCCCGATCGGTGGAGAATGGAGTGGCGACGAGGAGCGAGTGTGCATCGGTTGTTACAGCGACAATTGCAGAGTCTTGCGGAAAACGGCGGTGAACCTTTTGCCGCGCTGGTGGACATAGTCAACCAGACCTATGCCGACTTTGCTGCCGAGATTGAACGGCATCAGGCGGTGTCCGACCGCAACGGCGAAGAATTATCCACAGTGCGTGAGGACCTTTGCACCGTTTTTCGCGTTTTTCCCGGGCTTTTGCTTCGCCTCGACGAGGCGGGCATCATTGTCGAGGTGAGCGGCTGTGAGGAAGGTGGCTTTGCCGGGATGAAGCGCGAGCAACTGGTCGGCAGGCAGCTGTGGGAGGCCGATCTCGTCGATGACCCCGATTCCCTCCTGGCCATGTTTCGCAAGCGTTGTATCGGGGTGCGCGAGTTTGTCCGCCATCGTCAGGGAGAAATGCTTTGGTGCGAGTTGCACCTGCTGCCAATAAAGGATCACACCATCATCGTCGCTTTGCGCGATGTCACCGGCCTGCGTGCCAAAACCGCACAGTTGGCGGCGGCGGAAGAACGGTATCGCAATATTTTCGAATACGCCTCGGAAGGCATCTTCGTTGCCACCGTCGAGGGGCGCTTGGAGGCGGCCAATCCTGCTTTTGCCGCCATGTTCGGTTACGATGATGCGGAGCAGCTCAAGCGTTCCATCGTCGATGTCGCCTCGCAGCTTTATCATGACCCGCGTGAGTGCCAGGAATTGTTGCACGTGTTGCAGCGCCAAGGCCAGGTCAAGGAACTCGAGCTCCGCCATAAGCATCGCAATGGCTCGATCGTTTGGGTGAGCGCCAACATTCGCTTGGTGCGTAAGGAAGGACGCTACTACCTGAGTGGCTCCTTACGTGACATCACCAAACGTCGGGAGGCGGAAATGGCTCTGCAGGTCGCCCATGATCAGCTGGAAGAGAGGGTCCGCAAACGAACTGCGCAGTTGACCAAGGCCAATGAGGAACTGCAGTTGATGCACAGCGAGTTGAGCCATGCCAAGGAGCATGCCGAAGCAGCCAATCGCCTGAAAAGTGAGTTTCTTGCCAATATGAGCCACGAAATCCGCACGCCGATGAACGGCGTTCTCGGGCTCAGCCAAATGATCCTGCGGTCCACCATCTCAGAAGCGCAGCGGGGCAATGTTGAAGGCATCTATTCCTCCGGCATGACCCTGCTGCAGATTATCAATGATATTCTTGACATTTCCAAGATCGAGGCCGGAAAGTTGAACGTTGTTGCCGAGCCGGTCGACCTTTATGCCCTGGTGGAGGAAGTTATCAGCATCACCGCAGTCAACAGCCGTAAAGGCGTGGAGATGCGGCTTGAGCTCGGCGACAGGGTACCGCAACATATTCTTTCCGATCGCGTCCGTCTCCATCAGGTGTTGGTCAATCTGGTGGGCAATGCCGTCAAGTTCACTAAAAAAGGTTTCGTTCTTCTTGCCGTTGATTTTCTGGCGAACCCCTCCGACAACGACCAGGGGAAACTCGCGGTGCGGGTGGTGGATACCGGTACGGGCATCAAAGCGGCCAAAAAGAAGGAGATCTTTCGTTCCTTCAACCAGGGCGACACCTCGATCGGCCGTGAATACGGCGGCACCGGTCTGGGCTTGACCATTTCACAGCGCATCGTCCGCCTGCTCGGCGGAAACGATATCGCCCTGGAGAGTCAGGAAGGGCGGGGCTCGGTCTTTTCCTTTGTCTTGCCGGTGCGGCTGGTGGCAGCGGCAGAAGGCCAAGGGCCGGAGGTTGAGGTTGAGGTCGATTTCTCCGGTCGTGGTGATATCTCGATTCTGGTCGCCGAGGATTGGGAGCTGAACCGGGTGCTTCTTGGCCAGATCCTCAGGGATATCGGCATCGCCAACGTTACCTTCGTCAACAACGGGCAGGACGCGGTGGATGCCGTACAGCACGGGTCCATTGACTATAGTTTGATCCTCATGGACCTGCAAATGCCGGTTATGGGCGGGATCGAGGCGACCCGTATCATTCGCCGCGCCTTCCCCAATCTGCCAATTCTGGCAGTGACTGCCCATGCCATGAAGCAGGACCAACAACAATGTCTGGCGGCGGGGATGAACGATTACCTCTCCAAGCCATATCGTATCGAGGAAATCATCCTCGCTCTGAAAAGAATTCTCGGGTAGACATCGTCGCGGTGAAGAACTTCTCCCCTGAGGTGTTTTCCCTAAGAATGTTCTTGTTGATGGTAAGCCGGCCAACTCAGGGTGATACGGGCTCCTCCCAGGGGGCTTGCCGTGGCGGTGGCGGTTCCCTTGTGCCATTCAAGGATTCGGGAGACGATAGCCAGTCCCAGGCCATAGCCACCGGAGGCCCGGCTGCGGCTCCTGTCAAGACGAATGAAGGGTGCGAAGATCTTGCGGCGCTGGTCCTCGGGGATGCCTGGGCCGTCGTCGTCGACATGAATGCGACAATCGTCGCCGTCCCGTTCGACCACTATCTCAAGGCGACTGGCGGCATGGTGTGACCCGTTCTGCAACAGGTTGCCGAGGGCCCGGGCCAGATATTTAGCGTCGAAGCGGGCCTTGACCGACCGGTGATCGAGTTTGAGCAGGAGGTGGGTGCGAAGGAGGAGGTCCTCGGACAGCGACTCGTCGATGACTTGATGGAGGAAGGGGGTGAGGTGGTGTTCGATAAGTCGCAACTCCGGCCGTTCGCGCTCGAAGCGGGCGTAGGTCAGCAGTTCGTTGACCAACTCATCGAGTTCTCCGACATCGGTCTGCAGTTCCCTGACGTAATAAACCCTCTTGTCCTGGTCGCTGGCGGTTTCAAGCATTTCCAGGCCAAAGCGAAGGCGTGACAATGGAGTGCGCAGTTCATGCGATACGGCGTTGGTCAACTCCTTGTGGGAGTCGATCAATTGTTCAATGCGTGCCGCCATGGTGTTAAAGGCATGGGCCAGGGGGGCGAGGTTGGAAACGGTCGAAATGGAGACTCGGGTGTCAAAGCAACCGTTGCCGAAGGCCAGGGCGGCAGCGCTCATTCTTCGCAATTGTCGCCAATAGGGAATGATACAGATAAAGGTGATGATGCCCATTACCGCACTGACCGCCAGCCAGATGATCAGGTTGAAGGCCCCCATTTGTGGTTCCAAAGGCGAGAAGGGCCCCTTGCGTAAGATGTGATTGCTGTCTCCAAGGCGGTGATAGAGGAGTTCTCCGTCGTTTTCAACGACAATCTGTCCTGCCTGCAACTGCTGTATCTGTTCTTGCGAAAAAGGTGTCTCGGTGAGCGAGGAAAGCTGTATCAGGTAGCCGAACTGCGGCTGTAGTTCGATGATACGTTCCTTCCAGCGTTCCGGGGGCACACGGAGGAGGTCGAGTTCCAGGGTGTGAAAGGCGCCACGGGCGAGCTGACGATTGTATTCGGTAATCGCCTCGCGTAGATAGATCTTGGCAACCTTGTCGATGATCGGGCCGAGGGCGAATTGGACGAAGATCAGCGTGGCGACGAGAAAGAGATAGGTACCGAAGAACAGGCGGACCATCATCGCACTACTTCCTGAAAGGGAGTAGCCTCCCAGGCATCCTTGACAAAGAGATAGCCCGTTCCCCAGACGGTCTTGATGCGCCAGGGTTTGGTGGCGCAGTCGCCCAGCTTCTTGCGCAGCCTGGAAACGGCAATGTCAACAGAGCGGTCTAGGCCATCGTAGGAGATACCGCGGGTTTCCCGGAAGAGTTGATCACGGTCGAGGACACGGCCGCAGTGGCTTGCCAGAATCCACAACAGGCTGAATTCGTTGCAGGTCAGCTCCACGGGTTTACCGCCGAGGGTGACGGATTGCGCCGCCTGATTAAGGTTCAGGGTGCCGAAGGTCAGTTCTGTCGGTTTGTCCTTTGCTGGACCACCGATATGGCTGGCATTGGTGCCAAAACGACGCAGCAGGGTGCGGATGCGAGCCAAAAGGACCCGCGGCTCCACCGGTTTTTTCACATAATCGTCCGCCCCCAATTCTAGGCCAACCACCTGGTCGGTGTCGTCCTCGCGGGCGGTGAGCATCAGCACTGGCCCGGGGTAGCTGTGACGGACGGTGCGGCATACGCTCAGGCCGTCCATGCCGGGGAGCATCAGGTCGAGGATGACCAAGTCCGGCTGCTCCTTGATGATACGAGCAGCGCCGCTGTCACCGCGGCCGTCGATGGTGATACGAAAATCCTGGGTCGATAGGTAGTCCTTGATCAAAGTCGCCAAGCGAATATCATCTTCGATGAGCAGGATATGGGGACATTCCGACATGGGTGCAAGCTCCTTGTTGGGTGAACGATAATACTGCCGGCGGAAGGGTTCCTCGCCGCGGCATTGTGCTGCAACGGCAGCTTAGCATGGCCAAGCAAGGCTGGCCGTTGTTTTTTTGTGGTCAATTGTAACAAATTGTAGCGGGGCTGGGGGATGGCGAGAACTGGGGTGGAGACGGCGCTTTTCCGTGATGGATCAAAGAGCCCGTGGCAACATATTGCTACAAATAACAACACATTCCCTACAGCTTGAAAGAGGGAATTGCTGATAAAAAGAGCATGCGCAACGGATGTGTTCTGCAAAAGGACGCTGATTTTGTCAGCCCTTTGGCTGGGTAGACAGGTGGCGGGCTTTGTAGGCAAGCGAGCGCAGGCAAGGTGAGCGACGGGGACTTGGACCCATCGGCTCACTCTTCACCCACATTCTCTTACTCATCAGCGAGGTACAATTATGGAAAGGCGAAAAGCGAAACTTTTGGTGCTGTTTACGGCGGTGAACGTGGCCAGTCTGTGCGGGGCCGGCACGGTCATGGCCGAGGCTGAGACGCCTCGACTCAACTACACTCAAGTCAAACTTGGCATGTATCAGCCCACCGGCGATCTCGACGACGCCGATTACGATAGCGGAGCGACCTTCGGGGTGGTTTATGGCCGCTATCTCAACCGCTATCTGGTCTTCGAGGCCGGTTTCGATGTCCTCGGCTCCGATCGCACCGAGCGCGGAGGTAACGATCAGGCCGGGGCGTACACCCAGGACAATACCTTGGTCGGTGTGGGTGGCCTGGTGACCCTCAAGGGTGAATATGCCGCTGGTCCCCTCGCCCTCTTTGCTGGGATCGGCGGTGGCATTTATGCGGTGACCCTGACCAGTGAGATCGAATCTTCCCGCCTTGGTGATTTCGACAACGATGACTCCGACGGGGTCTTCGGCGCCCATGTCACTGTTGGTGCTACCTACGATATCAACGAGCGATTTTTTATCGGCCTTGAAGGCCGCTACCGCTGGACCGAGGACATATGCATCCGCGAATCGGTGGCCTCGGTGCCGGTGGAGTACAGCGGTGATCTGAGCGGGTACACTATTACGTTCAATGGCGGGTTCCGGTTTTAATCTCCTTCTTCTCTCTCGACGACGAGCCTGCGCCCGGGCCGGTTGCCGTTTCCCTTGCGGCAGCCGGCCTTTTTTCTTGCCTGATGGCCTAGGAGGTGGTTACATGGCGCCGATGTTATAGCCCTTTCAGGCTATACTGGCGCGTTTTTCCTCCAACCGTGCGGTACCGGCAATGGTTCGGCTTCTTTGTTGTTTAGGCCTCTGTGGAATCCTGGTTGCGCTCACCGGCTGCGGTGTTCCTCCGTCGACCTTACCCGCAGCCGTTTCACCTTCTCAGGCTTCTCCCTCATGTGTCGAATCGCCCGAGGTCGCGGGGGGGAGCGAGCAAGAGGGATCGTTGACGGAGGAGGTCGACAATACCTGGCAGGGAGGGAGTGATGACGGCAATCGGTCGCGTTGTTTCGTCTGGCAACCGGTCACGGCCACGTCCATCAAGAACGGGAAGAAGACAGTGGCTGGGCAAGGTTGCTGCCAGCCGCAGAGTCTCATCTACGCTCGATGTCGTTCCCAAATCGGCTCCTGCCGTTTGGGCGATACCAGCCCGGTGCAGTGGTATTCCTGCGCCAAACAGCAGGGCAACACCATTAAGCAGCCGGTCTCCGGGGCGATCATGGTCCTCGATGGCAATGCCCGTCGCAAAATGCCCACCGGCCACCCGGTGTATGTCGAAGCGGTCAGGAAAAATGGTAGCACTACCTGGGAGTTACGTATCAGCCACACCAACTACGACCGCCAGTGTCGGCTCGATCTCGACGGCACGGTGCACTTCGACGAGCAGCGCATGACCGCCTCCTTCCACAGTGGTCCGTGGGCAAGCTGGGCCCGCGATCTCAAGGTGCTTGGCTTTATTGTGCGTTGAACGTACGCGCAAACTCTCAGGCCACGTACCACACCTGAAGCAAATTATTGCAGTTTTTTGCGGGGTTACCCAGGAACCGGCCTAATCGTGTCGTGATCAGGATACGCCTGGGGTATTTTCCTGGGCCAGCCTAAGCCATTGACCCCGCGTCAACTGCTCAAGTGCCGTTGGGGTCAGTTGAAAGACCGCATGCGGGGTTCCCGCGGCGGCCCAGATGATTGGGTAGTGCAGAAGGTCGGGATCAAGCAGTGTCCGCAGGGGGAAGGCATGGCCCACCGGGGGGATGCCGCCGATGGCAAAGCCAACTTTTTCTTTGATGAATTTGCCGTCGGCGCGCTGCAACAGAAGACCGGTGGCGGCAGCAATCTTGTCGACATCGACAAGATTGCTGCCAGAGGCGACGACAAGAATCGCCTCGCCGCTGTTCTTTTCATAAAAGATGAGAGACTTAGCTATTTGTCCAACGCTGCAGCCGATGGATGCCGCAGCCTCGGCGGCGGTGCGGGTTGAGCCCGGCAGTTCCCGCACAGTCATGTGGTGGTCGTGCTCCTCCAGATAACGCTGTACGCGTGCGGCGCTGGTGGACAAGGGAGATGTCATGTTGCTATTTATTCGGAATAATTTGATAAAGACGCTGTGCCAAAGCCAGGGCTAGCAGCGACCACCGTTCAAATTGGTCCGCCACCTGCTCGATTTCTGCGGCTGTCCAAAAACCGTGGGGTAGGAGATCCTCGCCGGCGGAACGAATGGTTGGGGTGGCCTCTTGGGGCAGAATCGACAGGTGCACGGCGCCAAGGTGTACTTCGCTGACCGCGTCGCTGTCATCATTGATCAGCCCGATAAGGAGCGGTTCACAAGGGGGCAATCCCTCCAACTCCTCGCACCGTTCCCTGTGTAGGGCAGCTTGGTAGGCCTGGAGAGAGAGCAGAAAATTGCTGGCATCGTCGCTGTTGATATGACCGCCGATGCCAAGCGACAACCGCCCGGCAAGTCGCTGTTCACCCACTTTTTTTCCGCGTTGATAGACAAAAAAACCGCCGCCGCGACGAAACAGCTGGTAGGGGATGAGCTGTTTGTAGGAGGGGTCATTTTCGGCCCGGCTGCGTGGTAGGAAATACTGGGGAAGGGCGAGAAGGTCGGCAATGTTCACGCCGTTGCCGCGCTCGGCGAGCAGGCTATCAAGGTCTACCCGTCTCAAGCAAAAGACACTTTCCTCCATGGCCAAATTGCAACCCCTCTGTGTTTGGTGTCAGGCGGGGCTTGTGCCTTGGCGTATTGATCGCTTGTCATAGTCAAAGCGCAAGCCGTCTTCTCCGGCGTCGATGGTCACTGCGCCGCCGCGTTGCAGGAGACCGAAGAGGATTTCCTCGGTGAGGCTGTCGCCGATCTCCTTCATAATAAGGCGCCGCAAAGGCCGAGCGCCGAAGTCTGGATCGTAGCCCTTCTTGGCCAGGTAAGCGCGGGCCTCCGCTTTGAGGACGATGGTTACCTTTTTCTCGGCCAGCTGACTTTCCAACTCACGCACCAGTTTGTCGACAACTCTTTCCGTGGCAACATGGTCAAGCGGGCTGAAGGAGACGATGGCATCAAGGCGATTGCGGAATTCCGGGGCGAAGAGCTTGGTGATGGCGGTCTGATCTTTGCTCTTTTTACTGCCGACGAAGCCTATGGTGCGGCTGGCAAGTTCGCGAGCCCCGGCGTTGGTGGTCATGATGATAATAACCTTGCGGAAGTCGGCCTTACGTCCGGAGTTGTCGGTGAGGGTCGAATGGTCCATAACCTGCAAAAGGATGGAGAAGATGTCGGGATGGGCTTTTTCGATCTCGTCGAAGAGAAGCACCGAATAGGGGTGCTTGCGGATGGATTCGGTGAGCAGACCGCCCTGATCGAAACCGACATAGCCGGGTGGTGAGCCGATCAATCGCGCCACGGCGTGCTTCTCCATGTATTCACTCATGTCGAAGCGCTCGAAGTGGACATTGAGGACGGTCGCCAACTGCCTGGCCACCTCGGTCTTGCCGACTCCGGTGGGCCCGGCGAAGAGGAAACTGCCGGTGGGCGAATCGGGATTGCCGAGGCCGGCCCGCGAGCGTTTCACTGCCGCGCTGACCACCTCGATGGCCTCATCCTGCCCGTAAACAACCGACTTCAGCCGTGGGGCCAGCTCACGCAGTTCCCCGAGTTCGGAGCTCGACTGGGATTTCGCCGGAATCCGTGCCATCCGCGACACCACCTTCTCGATGTCGCCAACCTTGACCACCGAACCCTGCCGCCCTTCAAGGCGGAAGAGTGAGCCGACCTCGTCCATGACATCGATGGCTTTATCGGGGAGAAAGCGTTCGTTGATATAACGAAAGGAGAGCTCTGCCATGGCCACGAGCGATTTCTGCGAGTAGCGCACGTTGTGATGCTCTTCGTACTTGCGCTGCAGCCCCTTGAGGATGAGATGGGTGTCCTCCACCGTCGGCTCAGTGATGTCGATCTTCTGGAAACGCCGCGAGAGGGCCCGGTCCTTTTCAATCTGATTCTTATATTCCTCGTAGGTCGTCGAGCCCATGCAACGCAATACCCCCGCCTGCAGTGCTGGCTTGAGCAGGTTGGAGGCATCCATTGAACCACCGCTGGTGGCACCGGCGCCAACGATGGTATGCATTTCGTCGATGAAGAGAATGGCGTTTTCCTTTTCCTCAATGGCCGCCACCACACTTTTTAGCCGTTTCTCAAAATCCCCCCGGTACTTGGTGCCGGCAACCAAACTCCCCATGTCGAGAAGATGGATCTCAACCCCCTGGAGAAGGTCGGGTACCTGGGGAGACTCTCCTTTGGCCCGCGCCTCCTTGTCCAGGTGAATACGCAGTGCCAGCCCCTCGGCCATAGCAGTCTTGCCCACGCCGGGCTCGCCGACCAGAAGCGGGTTGTTCTTTTTACGGCGGCACAGCACCTGCATGATACGGCTCAGTTCCTCATCGCGGCCGATAAGGGGATCGATCTTGCCGGCGGCTGCCTGCTCCGCCAAGTTGATGGTGAACTCCTCCAGAGCCTTGGAATCTTTACCGGTCTTTTGTGGGGAAGGATCTCCCGGGGGAGACGGGAAGGGCTCCTTTTGCAGACCTTCGGCGGGGAGCTCATGGGAGATGAAATTCATCACCTCCATCTTGCCGATGCCCACCGAGGAGAGGAAGTAGACGGCGTGAGATTCTTCTTCGGCGAGAATCGATATCAGTACATCGCCACTGTCGACCTGGGTCTTGCCACAACTCTGCACATGGGCTACCGCTCGCTGCAGCACCCGGTTGAAGGCGATGGTCTGCGCCGGCTCCATACCTGATCCGGCAGAGAGGGTGGGAATCTCTCGGAGGAAAAATTTCTCCAGACGTTCCTTGAGGATTTGCGTCGATCCGCCACATTGATTGATAATATAGCTGGTTAGCTCGTCGTGCAGCAAACCGTAGAGCATGTGTTCGACGGTGACATACTCGTGCTTGTGGTTTTTAGCCTCTCGTATCGCCATTATCAGCGATTTTTCCAATGTTTTGCTCAGCATAGTCATCCGGTGCGGTGGTTCTTGAGGTCTTTTTCCTATGCGGCCTCCATTGAGCAGCGCAAGGGAAACTCGTTTTTCTTGGCCAGCTGATGCACAACTGAGATCTTGGTTTCACAGATCTCCCTGGTGTAGATACCGGCCACTCCTACCCCTTCGTGGTGGACATTAAGCATTATTTTGGTGGCGTCAGGGGTCGACTTCTGAAATACCGTTTCCAGGATGGAGATGACGAACTCCATGGTGGTGTAGTCGTCATTGTGGAGGAGAACCTTGTAGAGGCGGGGCTCCCTGGTTTCTCTCTCATCCTTGGTGGTAACCAGTCCTTCTCGTTGATGCTTGTGTTCAGCCATGGTCGTGCGCGAGTATATGATCGTTGAAAGGTCTTTCCGGCGGCGCCGGTGGCGTTCGCCGTCTGGTGACAGCAGAGATGAGTCTCTATAAATTATAGCACAGCGCTTTTCCGTGCGGCAACCTTCGCCGTGCCCTTGGTCATGACGAGAAGAAGCTCCTCGAGAACCAGGCGTGATGGCAGGGGAGACCCCTTGAGCCGGTATTCGGCCTCAAGCAGCATTGCCAGCCAACGTTTCAGACCGGAACAGGAATATTCGGCCGCCTTGACAAAGCTCATAAACAGGGCGTAGGGGTGGCCTTGCAGGAGCTCGCCCCACTCATTCTCCGCCTTTAGCGCCGGCAGGTAGCTGTTCTGAAATTCCTGGGCGGTCATGGCGGCACGCCAACGGGGATGGTCGCGCAATTGCAAGGAGCGAAAAATCAGTTGCTTGCGCAGGTAGTTGCGCAGGCTGGCGAGGATGGCCAGCTCGTGGAGACCCTGCTCAAGCAGGTGGGCGAGGATGGTGAGAGCGCGCTCGGTCTGGCGTTTGCTCAGGGCATCGGTCAACTCGTACAGAGCGTCCTCGCGAGTACGGCTGACCATCTCCTCGACCGCCTCGGCGGGGATAGTGGGTTGGTCGCCGATGAAATGCACCAGTTTTTCCGCCTCCACCGCCACCGCCACCGGATGAAAGCCGACCCGCTCAAAGAACAGTTCGGCTGCACGCGACTCTATCTTTTTCCCGTATTTCCTGAGAGTCTTGTGCATGATCTCACGAAGGATGTCCTTTTGCTCGTTCTGGGCGGCGGCGCCACTGCCGACGGCTACCGAGCAGTCGACCACGACCGCCTTTTTTTTCAGGTAGGTAAAGAAGCGATGGCGTTTGTCGACAGTCTCGGCGGTGAGCAGCAGCACGTTGCTGGCAGGGATACCTTTCTCCAAAACCTCGATATAGCGATCGGCGACGGCTGTAGCACCTTTCTGGGCTTCTGTGCCTCCTTCAAGGAGCTGGTCGGCCCACTGCAGGCTTTCGCTTGGTTTGGCAAAAGCGAAGAGCTTCTGCCATTCCGGCGGGGGGATCTCAGAGAGGGCGGTTGCCCCCTCTACGGTCACCCCGGCCGCCTGCACCATGCTTTGCAGGAGGGTTCTGGCCTGGTTGGGATTGTTGCTGTTCATGGCCGTCAGGGCCTTGTTCCATATCTCCTCAATGACCGTCTTGCTGTGGAAGATGCGGCTGTCGATGACTCGAAAGAGCTGCAGGCCGGGTAAGAGGCTGTAACTCATGAGGCGGGCCAAGGTTCGGGTTGGATCTTCGTTGTCGCCATCAATGGTCTGCGTCGCCCCCGGTCGCATCGCGAGCAGTTTCTCCTGCACCAGGTCAGCCGCCTCCCGACAGAGAAAGCGCTCGCCGAAGAAGAGATAGACCGGGTTGGACAGCGGGATGGTCCCCTGCTCCAAGGTTGCCGGTAGTTCCGTACGTTTGATGAGAGTCATGTCAATGTCAGGGCTTTTCCGCGTCGCAAGGGATATAAGGATACAGTCGCTTGGGTCGGTTCTGCGTGACTAGTATAGGGCTATTTTGGGGCAAGGGGAAGGCCATGTTTTACCTCGTCGGACGGTTATCGGAGGGCCGGTCCGGGGGAAAGTCCTTGCCTTGTCCAGGGGTTGACGGGTAGATTTGGTCGGATGTCCCTTGTGTTGTTCGTTCTCCTAGAGGAGTTGTGTCGTTGATGAAGCTGCCGACAGTCAAGGCCGGAACGGTCAGTCCCCCGCTTTCCGTACCGAGCCATATACCCCGCCCGGAGTACGCGAACAACGGTATCCCGACGCCTTTCAAGCTATCCTGTCGCAAAGACACCGAGGAGGAGCGGGCGCGCATGCGCGAGGCCGGTCGAGTGGCCCGCCAGGTGCTTGATGCGGTGCTGGCCGAAGTGCGACCGGGAGTCACCACCAACCATCTCGATTGCCTCGCCCACCGCTTGATGATCGATCTCGGCGCCTATCCAAGTCCGCTCAATTACATGGGCTTTCCCAAGTCGATCTGCACCTCGGTCAATGAAGTGGTGGTTCACGGAATCCCTGACAGCCGACCCTTACAGCAAGGCGATATCGTTAACTGCGACGTCACCGCCTATATCGGCGGTATGCACGGCGACTGTTCCGAGACGGTATTCGTCGGCTCGGTCGATGAGCAAGGCCGGCAACTGGTGCGGGTGGCATGGGAGTGTCTGCTGCGGGCCATCGATGTCGTCAGGCCAGGCAGCAAGCTCAATCTCATCGGAAGTGTGGTCGAGGCCCACGCCGGGCGGCACGGCTACAGCGTGGTCCAGGAATTTTCCGGGCACGGCATCGGCGAACACTTTCACATGGCACCTTATGTCGCCCATTTTTTCGAGGCCGACAACACCGCCGTCTTTGAGGAAGGCATGACCCTGACCATCGAGCCGATGATCAACACCGGCGCCGCCGCATGCGTGGTGTGGCCGGACCGATGGACGGCGATAACCGCCGATCTTCAGCTGAGCGCTCAGTTCGAACATACCCTCTTGGTGGTCAAGGACGGCGTGGAAATCCTCACTGGAGACCGGCAACCCTGGTTTCTGAGGCCTTAGTCTGCTGTCTGCCCTTTTCTTCAGCGCCATCCACATTCGGGCTCAGCGCCAGCCCCCCATGATTTTCTGCAGGGCGCTGTTGCCGGGACAGAGATCGTCTTCGTTCAGGGTGTTGAGCGGGCGCAGGGTGGAGTTGATGATCTCGTGGGTGTCGATGCTGTCCGGGTTGACATAGAGCAGGCCGGTGAGTAATCGCCCCTTGGCCTTCTCCTCTTCAAGGCCGTCGAGGGCGCGTCGTCTGTTGGTGACGTCCTTGCCTCCATCCGCCTTGTGCAGGGAAATGATGCTGCCGTCGTGCATCACTACCTCCTGGCTGGTGCCCTCCGTGTAGTGGGCAAGGATTTCCTGCTGCAGTGGAATGAAGTCGAATGTGTTGGTGGACTGCATGTGTTCGCGCACGTATTCGTAGCTCTTGGTGGAGGTGG
>CAYSON010000002.1:20298-25520 GCA_964432635.1 uncultured Desulfopila sp. | reverse complement strand
GGCAAATACCCTGGCGATCCTTGCCGGCAGCCTCTTCGGCCTCCTCTTCAGCAGGGGCATCGCCGAGCGCTATAAAGAGATTATTCTCAGCGGTGTCGGCCTCTCGGTGGTACTGATCGGCATCAAGAGCGCCCTGGTCTCAAACGATGTGTTGGTGGTGATCTTTTCCGTCATCCTCGGCGCCCTGCTCGGCGAGTGGCTGGCTATCGAAACCCAATTACAGGCCTTTGGCCTGTTTATCGAAAGCAAGGTGACCGCCAAATCAAGCGACAGCAAATCTTTTGCCAAGGGTTTTGTCACCGCCAGCCTGGTCTTCTGTGTCGGCTCCATGGCCATCGTCGGCTCGCTGGAAAGCGGGCTCACCGGCAACCACCAGACCCTCTTCGCCAAATCGGTGCTCGACGGGGTGACCTCGATCATCTTCGCCTCGAGCCTTGGCCTGGGGGTGATCTTTTCCGCACTTACGGTGCTCATCTACCAGGGGCTGATTACCCTCGCCGCTGGTTTCTTAAAAGCCTACATGGTGCCGGAAACCATCGCCCAGATGACCTCGGTGGGCGGCCTGCTGATCATGGCCATCGGCCTCAACATGCTGAAGATCACCGCTATCCGCGTCGGCAACCTGCTGCCCGGCATCTTCCTGCCCCTCATCTATTTCGCCCTGCGCAGTTGGCTGTGGTGACCGGACTCACAACCTGGCCACCCCCAGAAAAACCGCGTGCAGGGTGACCACCACCACCTGGAAGGCGGTGCGTGCGGTCTGCTTCGACAGGCCGGGAAAGCGGTAATGGAGATGGCCGTGCGGGCAGGCGGAAAGGCAGTCGCCGCAGAGCGAGCAGCTCAATCCCGCCCGCAGGTCACGGATATCCGTGCCGGTCAAGGCCCCATAGCGACAATTGCGGCTGCAAACCCCGCATTGGCAGCAGCCCGTGGCGATCACCACCCGCCACGGATTAATCTTGCCCAAGAGGTTGGCGACCAGACCCATCGGGCAGTAGACCGTACAGTGGGCCATATAGCCGCTGCGACGCGACCAGAACAGCATAGTGAGCAACCCGCCGACCCCAAAAAGTGCGGCCAAGGCCAGAGCCAGGCTCGGCGGAGCTCCGCTTGCGGAAAGGCCGATGGCGGTGCCGAAAACCAGAAAAGCGATGGCCCAGCGCAGCGCCTTCGCCCATCCGGGCACCGCCCCGACTGATTGTCTCCCCTGAACCGCCCAGTTGTCCCAAGCGCCGATATAGCAGAGATGGCTGCACCAGGCCGGACCAACGAGGATAACGGTGACGGCAAAGAGGATGATCATGAAAAAACCCTCGCCGCGATAGAGAGGGCCGGCGGCGATCAAGGCGGGAATGGGCAGATGCAGCTTGCCGGTCATGAGAAAGTCGGGCAACCCCAGCAGGCCAAGGCCCAGCTGCAGGAAAAACACCCCCGAAAAAAGCCCCCAGGCGAGTCGCCGCCACCGACCCCGCTCATCCCCCTCCAGCTTGCCAACCAGCCAGGCGCCATAGATACCGAGGAGAAAGATGACCGGCCAGCCGGCACCGGGGGAGAAGCGATCAAAGAGGATAATACCGAATGGGCCCTTCTCCCGGGCCAGCGCCAGGGCGGCGACGACAAGCAAGAAGGTCAGGCCGGGCGCGGTCTGCCCCGCCTGTCGCTCCAGGCTCCTCCGTGCTTGCATCAGTGCCCCGCCAAGGGTAAGCAGAGTGACGGCTACAAGGATCGCCGCCAAACGATACCAGGGCTGATCCAGGCCAATCCTTTGTCCGACCAACTGCAGGGTTACCTCGCTCCACAAAACAACGCCATAGAGCAGCAGTCCGCTCATCGCCACATGACGCCATGCCGGGCGGGCCAAAGGCAGCAAAGCGGCCAATATCCAGAAAAGGGCGGCGCCCGCACCCTCGGCACGAAGGGCATGGGCAGCAAGCAGCATACAACTGAGCATGGTGAGCGGGGTCATAATCTTCCTCGACGGCGGCATTCGCTGGCTTGGCATCCTTTTCCAGGTGCGTTTTCTCCGGCCGGAGAGTGCCGCACTGAAGCAATCTAGCGGGGCACGTATCGGCTCGCCTTGATCCAGGTCAAGTCCATCACTTTTGCGGCGCTCTGCTCGACATTCTTGGATATTTGTTGGTCCATGCTTATACTGGAAAATAATGAAAACCTCTCGTTCGCGGCACAGCGCCTTAGCGAGATCTGCCCATGTCGGTGCCGGTGGGCTCGCAGATCCCTCACGCCGTCGGCCTCGGCTAGGCCGTCAAGTCCCGTTACGCTATCCCAGGGACCAAACAAACCCGGAGGAGCGTTTGCCTCCCAAGGCCAACTGTGCTACAATGAGCTTTCCTGATGATTTTGGCCGGGTTCCCGCGAACAGGGGGAAAGCTGAACCAGGATTGCGGAAGGCGGCACAATCAACTCTATTTGTGAGGAGGAAGGTATGATCGCAAAACGACGAATAACAATCCTGCTGTTTTTGGCCCTCTTCACCTTGGTCGGTTGCGCCAAGGAATACACCCCCCCCCTGGAACCGCCGGCCAATACCGGTACGGTCTTCCAGAAGACCCCCGAGGAGGTGCAGGCGGCGGCCCGCAATGCCCTGACCAAATTCAGTTTCGCCATCACCCAGGAGACTGGCGAATATATTGAGGCGGTTCACCTCAAACCGGGGGAGACGGTGCAAGACAACCAGGGGGAAATGGTCTACATCTGGATCAAGCCCAGGGAGAGCAACGTCCTGGTCCTCACCCTTACTCGCCTGCGCGCCAGCGGCATCGCCAAGCAAAAACAATGGGATCAACAGCTCATTGCCAAGATGATCGAGGAACTGCGATAAACAAAAAGCCTCACCTGAACCCGGCCGTTGCTCAGTCGGGTTCAGGTAGGAGGCAGTGGTGGCCGAGAGTGGTGGCCATTACGGCGATGCTCCTGTCCGCCTGCACCAGTGACCAGCCACCCTTGACGAGCCGGGAGATGCGGGCGCCGGTGCCTGCCGCCTCGGCCGGAGAAGCGGTGGAGGTGGTGGTTACCGTTGATCGTCGGGAATTCAGCGAGGTGCGCCTCTATTTCAAGCCGATGACGGCGACCAGTTATGTTTACCTGGAGATGGTCCCTTCGGGCGAGGATCGCTTCAGCGCGCAACTTCCCCCAGCCAGAAACGATGTCAAGGGCCTTGATTATCTGCTGCTCTTTGACAATCAGCGGGGCGAATCCCGTAAGACCAAACCCTTTCGCCTGCTCATCCAGAAGAGCTACCGGGCAACACCGCCAGCGGTGGAACCGATCGAGGTCTTTTCGGAGTCCGAAGTCCCCCCGCAACTCAGCACCGCCTTTGCCGTTCCCCTCAAACTTCTGGCATCGACCAAGCCGCTACTGGCCAAAGCCAAGGAAGATGCCTATCCACCCATAAACCCGGAAACGTCGCCCAGCAGTCCCCTCGCCCCCTTCTCGGCACCAGGCGGGTTCTTCTTTTCCATTAAAATCTGCGGATTCGGCCTCTTCTATGGTGTCCGCTGAGCGGCCTCAAGCCGCTTACCCGCCTCTCTAACCCAATATCGGCTGGAGCAGCAAGAGCAGCGTTCCGGTAATCAGCGGCACCGAGAGGTTGTCATTGATCGTCAAGCGTGCCCCGAGGCGCAGGGGAAAGAGTTCGAAAAGGGTGTTGGCCAGGGCGATAACGACCATCAGCGACAGCGACACCTGGCCCTGCCAGCGGTCAAGGAGCAAGGGGACGTGCGGGTAGACGAAGAGAAACAATAGCAAACCAAGGAGAAAGCAGGCAGCCGATCCCTCCAGGGACTTCTTGCCAATCTTGATGCGCCCGATGCTGATGCCGACCAAGGCGGCGACCGCATCGCCAAGGATAAACAACGAGAGAGCAATGGCGGCGACATGCGGGTGGTTAAAAAAGAGCAGCGAACAGATGAACGCTGAAAGGAAGATATAGGTGGAGCCGGTAAAGGAATGGCTCTCAGCCTTTCGCAGCATTGATGCGCCAAAACGGACGAACAGTGCCTGCACCCTGGCGTTACGAAAACGCAGCAATTCCAGCAGCACTGAGCCGAAGGCGCAGAGGCCGAGGAGGATCGCCGGGGTGCGAGGAGAACATCCGTCGATCAGCGGGATATAGAGGATCCCCGCTGGAATCAGTGTTCCGGAAAGGATATGGAGCAGTTTACGATTGATTTCCTCTTTACTCAAAGGCATGAACGTTCTCCACATAACACAACAGCAGGACGAAGATCATCTGTGCTGCAAAAAAACTCGCCGCAAATAGCCTGCACCCACTCTTTATGGAGAGGCCAACGAACCATTTCTCGAAGGAGGTATGGCGGAGGTGCAATGACGGCGACCGAGCCGACAATCAGGCGATCACTCGATTGCGGCCGCTCTTCTTGGCAACATAGAGACGCTCGTCGGCGATTTTCATCATCGCCTCCACATCGTCTCCAATAACAGTGCACACCCCGATACTTGAGGTGACCGCGATGTGCCGCCCATCGGCCAAGTCAACCATCACCGTTTTTTCGATGGTGCGCCGCATCGCCTCGACGCGGGCCAACAGCGCGGGGGGCTCAAGCTGCGGAACCAGCAAGCAAAATTCCTCGCCGCCGATGCGGGCGACGATATCCTTTTCACCGGCATTGGCGCGTAAGATTTTAGCCAAGCCCTTTATGACCATATCGCCAACGTCGTGTCCATGGCTATCGTTAACCTTCTTGAAATAATCGATATCCACCAGGACGCAGGCCAAGGTGTGGTCGTTTTTTCGACAACTCTTGTGCAACTCAACTCCCGCTTCGAAGAAGTGGCGCCGGTTGGAGAGCCCGGAGAGGTAATCGGTCATCGCCCCTTTGCGGATCTCGTCGAAAAGGCGCACGGTTTCCAGACAATGGGTGACCCGGCAATAAAACTCCTCCACCGAGAACATGGCGCGGACGATGACATCATCAGCACCACTCTTGATCAAGCGCGCGCCGATTTTACCATCGGCGGCGGGAGAAAAGCCGATAACCGCCAGGCCTTCACGCTTGCGCTTCTCGCGAATCCTGCTGCACAGGATGGCGCCGTCCATATCCTTCAAGGTGAAATCAACCAATACCAGCTTGATCTCTTTATAGCTGTCAAGGACTTCCAGGGCGGTCTTGCCATCCTGGGCGGTGACCACGCGAAACTTGCGGATATAGAGCAGTTCCGTGACCGTGGCCCGATATTCCGCC
>CAYSON010000002.1:0-20288 GCA_964432635.1 uncultured Desulfopila sp. | reverse complement strand
ACCACCAGCACCAGGGTCTGCTGATTGACTGCTATCTGCTGCATCCCTGCCAACAGATAATCAAGACTGTTGGGATCTTCTTTCTGGATATAATCGGCCACCTTCTTCGACCATACCAGCTGTCTGACCTCGTCGGTCCAATCAGCAGTGAAGACGAAGGTGGTAATGCCCTCGGCGACCACCTTGTCAATGACTTCGCCGCGAGGGGCGTCGGGCAGATTAAAATCAAGCAGGGCTATGGATACGTTGCCCTTGGACTTGGCCAGCAAGACCTCAGTCTCGGCCAGGGTTTTGCACCACAACACCGGCAAATCGAAGGCCTTTTCGATCTTCGATTTGGTCAAGCGGCCGTACATGTTACTGTCTTCGACCAAGAGGATATATTGCATGCTGCCGCCGTAACCCAGAGCCGGGAAATGAAAAGAGGAGTGATGGGGTAGCAATGATGCCGTCCCCCAAAGAAGGCCTTCTCTCGACTAAGGCATGAGGGTTTTGATAATATCGCCCTTGCCGATAACCCCAACCAGTTGCTCACCCCGCATCACCGGCAGGGTATGCACGTGTTTTTTCGCCATGATCGTGGCTATCTCATCAAGCGGTGTCTCTTCGTTCACCGTCAATGGATTCTTCGAGTAAATATCTCCGACCACCGTGCCGGCGATCTTGCGAATTTCCTTTTCCATTTTGTCCGGCCGCTCAAGAAAGATCAGCGAATCGAGGATGGCGACCACCGTCGGAATGTGCACCTTTTTGGTTTGATCAATCAGATCGCTCTCGGTAACCACCCCGAGAAGCCGCCCCTCCTCGTCAACCACCGGGGCACCGCCGATATTGGCCGTGGCCAGGATCTGGGCAAGCGCACTCACGGCCGTCTCTGGAGTAACAGTAATAATCTTGGTGGTCATAATCTCCCTGGCTACCAGCATACATCCTCCTTGAATGACCATATCTTGACAGCGATGCCTCAGGGTGGGCCTTGACACAAGCCGACCTGACGCACCGCGACGCTGTTTTCTCAAGGGTATATCCTTGCTGCGGCAAAGTCCAGAAACCTTTGCCACGGCAATGTCAAGATGACTCCTTCAACGACCTGGGATTCTGGCAAATATTGACATTCATAAAAACATGCGCATCATTGCAGCAAGCATGGGGCGTTCAAGCTCGCCCTCGATTACCCCCTCGGAGGCACCGGCCACGCATGTCGACCGCATGTTGTTTGTTTCTGCCTGCCGCCCCCCGACACTCATCCACCAAGAGGAGGATTCATGAAAAAAGCGCTTATCGCCTACCACAGCCGCACCGGAAAAACCGAAGCCATGGCCACCCACATCGCCGAAGGACTGCGCTTTTGTGCAGTCGACGTGGTTCTTAAAAAGATCTCGGAGATCGACAACGAGCTCGATATCGTCGGTTACGACGCCTATCTTTTCGGCTGTCCGACCTACCACAAGGACATGACCGGTGGAATGAAACAGTTCCTATTCAAGGCGGAACTTTCTAATTTAACGGGGAAAATTGGCGGAGCCTTCGGCTCTCATACCCATAGCGGCGAGAGCGCACCAATGCTTTTCGACACCATGATGCACGTCTTTAAGATGGATATGACCAACCTCGGACCGTTGAAATTGACCGAGTCGATGGTCAACACCCCCGAGGGGATGAAAGCCGGCCAAGATTATGGCAAGGCCATCGGTGAACAGCTGAGCCGATAGCTTGTCGATCCCGGCGGCATAAAGGTGTCGCCGCCGGGAAATCATCGCGCCCTCCCTTCCGCGCGCTAGTCCGAGACCAACTTGAAAGAGAGCTTGATCTTGGCTCTAAAGAGCACGGGCTTGTCACCATCGATTTTCATGTCAAGTGTTTGCACCTCAGCTATGCGCAGGTCGCGAAGTGTCAGTCCTGCGGAATTCACGGCGTTCTTGGCCGCCTCTTCCCAGGAAACCGGGCTTGATCCAACCAACTCGATGATTTTGTAAACACTCTCGGTCATGGCTCCCTCCTTGGTGTCGATGTGCTTTCTTCTCGCCCGAGCCGCCGCCAACGACGACCGGGCGACCTCTTCACAAAACAACAACCCGTAACAGTATCTTAGACCCTTGAGAAACGAAAATGAAAGGAAAAAGCGGGGCGGGGAAAAAATCTCCCTCCTCCCGCGACCTCATACCCCCCTCAGCGAGGTAGCGACGGGGTGGTGCGTCCCGAAAAGGGATGTTTTCTCACGGAAACGATTATTGCCCTTGCCTAATCCCCAAAAGGGTGTATATTTGCTGCTTCTACAGGAGGCAGGAAAAGTTCAAGCCCCCTTCGGATTTCTTCCGCAGTTCTCTTTCCCGGCGCCGATTGTCGCCATCCACAACGCTGTTTTTAGCAAGTGGGTCGATACGGAAAAGAGATCATCACACCGGCGCAGAATTATAAGACCGGTTTCGTTTTTTGAGTTACTCCTTCCAAGCATCGACCTATAACTTTTCGACCGCTGTACACCCCCCAACTTGCCTTGACGGCACGTTTCCGGTTTGGTTGTCGCTGTACCTTCATGCCTTCGCAGGGGACAACCGCCCGAAGAATCGCTCCGTTTTCCGTGCCCGGCCTTGGCCCGGCACCCTCGAGACGCCTGCCCTTGGTGGCGCCTCATCACGTTTTAATTGGAGTTTCAATGAGTTTTAGCGTTTTTCAGTTCCACCCGACAGTAGTAGCCGGCATCACCGCCAGTGGCTATACCACCCCAACCCCCATTCAAAAAGAAGCCATCCCCCATATCCTGGCCGGCCGCGATCTCCTCGGACTGGCCCAGACCGGCACCGGAAAGACCGCCGCCTTCGTCCTGCCGATGCTGGAAAGGCTGCGCCGCGTCCCCAACAAAGCGGTGCGGGCGCTGATCGTTGCCCCGACTCGTGAACTGGCTGAGCAAATCCACGGCAGTATCGTTACCTTGGGCCGTGATACCACCTTGAGAAGCGTCGCCCTTTACGGCGGCGTCGGTAAAACCCCGCAGGTGAAGGCGCTGCGCAGCGGCGTCGAAATCGTCGTCGCCTGCCCGGGCCGCCTCCTCGACCTCCTCAACGAGAAAGCGCTCCATCTGGGAGATGTCGAGATCTTTGTCCTCGACGAAGCGGACCACATGTTCGACAAGGGCTTTCTCCCCGATATCCGCCGCATCATCAAGCTGCTGCCGAAGAAGAGACAGTCCCTGGTCTTTTCCGCCACCATGCCCAACGAAATCCGCCATCTGGCGGAAGAGACCCTGAGCGAACCGGCGACCGTACAGATCAATCATCAAAGGCCCGTTCCGACCATTTCCCACGGCATTTTCCAGGTGGTGTCGGCGGAGAAGACACCGCTCTTGAAAAGCCTCTTGAGTGACGCTGAGATGACCAGTGCCCTGGTGTTCACCCGTACCAAGCATCGTGCCAAAAACCTCGCCCTGCAATTGGCTCGGGCCGGCTTCCCTGCTGCCTCCCTGCAGGGCAATCTCTCGCAACAGAAACGACAGCAGGCCCTCGACGGCCTTCGCGACGGCACCTATCGTCTCCCCGTGGCCACCGACATCGCCGCCCGCGGCATCGATGTCACCGGCATCTCCCATGTTATCAACTATGACGTTCCCGATACCGCCGAGACCTATACCCACCGCACCGGACGCACCGGCCGGGCCAGCCGTACCGGCCAGGCGTTTACCTTTGCCGCCCATGAGGATGGAAAGATGATCGCCCAGATCGAACGCTGCCTTGGTGAGAAGATGGTGCGACAGGTTCCTCCACCAATGGTGCTTGAGGAAAAAACCCAGCACGAGGAGCTGCCCTCGCGGCAACAACCACCACCTCCTCGCCGCACCGTGGAGAGGTCGAGAAATAGCGGAAACGGACGTACCGGCAGTGCCAAAGTCCGCGCTTGCTCCTTCGATTTCGGGCTCAAGAAGAGCAGCAAATAAAGGTTAGATGTGTTTTGCCTGGATGTCCAGGCAGTCGGTCGGAATGTCGGAGGACGTTTCGACCCTATGAACAAAGGGGGGGTAACCCCAAAAAAAGGAGTAGTGAACAATGGCTCAAGGTACTGTGAAATGGTTTAACGATGCGAAAGGATTTGGTTTCATCGCCCAGGACGGCGGCAAGGACATCTTTGTCCACCATAGCGCTATAATGGCCCAGGGCTTCAAATCCCTGAAGGAAGGTGCCCGCGTCACCTTCGATGTGGTCGACGGTCCCAAGGGCCCGGCTGCTGCCAACGTCGTCCAGGAGTAAGCGAAACCTCGTCGACATCGCACCCCGCCCCCCGCGGGCGGGGTGCGATCCCCCTGCATTATCGTTCTCTTCTTTTAGCACCCTCGCGGCCCAGCCGACCAGGGGCGACCGCCGCCATTCGGCATCCCGGCTGATTCCACTCTTTTTTATCGATGGCCTTTGCTTTTCCCTAGGCTTTTGTGATTAAATAGCTGAGAAGCGCTCTCCCTACCCAGGTTTCAGATTTGTTCCCAGCGAGTGCCCATGGCCGTGACCCCGAAAAATCAACGTATCCTGATCGTCGACGACGAGCCGCAAGTTCGTCGGGTTATCGCCGCCATTGTCGAAATGGAGGGCTATGAGTACCGCCTGGCCGAAGATGCCGAGACCGCCCTGGACATGCTCGCTATTGAGCATATCGACCTGATTATCAGCGACATCAACATGAACGTCATGTCCGGCGTCGAACTCCTCGGCATCGCCGTGCAACGCTATCCCGACTTGGCGGTGATCATGGTCACCGGAGTCGACGACCGCGAAACGGCAATCGAAACCCTGCACATGGGCGCTTTCGGCTACGTCACCAAGCCCTTTCAGGCCAATGAGTTGGTGATCAATATCGCCAATGCCCTGCGCCGCCGACATCTCGAGATTGATAACCGGCGCCATCGCGAACAACTCGAGCACCTCATCGAGGAACGGACCGCTGAACTCTTCCAATCCCGCGAGGAGTCGATCCACATCCTCTCCAAGGCCGCAGAATTCAGGGACAACGAAACCGCCAAGCACACCATCAGGATGGGATACTATTCGGATCTGCTGGCCAGACTCTGCGGCCAACCGGAAAATTTCTGCAGAAAGATCAAGATTGCCGCACCGTTGCACGATGTCGGCAAGATCGGTATCTCCGACACCATCCTGCTCAAACCGGGCAAGCTGACCGCGGAAGAATTCGACATCATGAAGAGTCACTGCGAGATCGGCTACCGCATCCTCTCCGAATCGACCTCCGACATTCTCAGTGTCGGGGCGGAAATTGCCCTTAACCACCATGAAAAGTTCAACGGCAGTGGTTATCCCCGAGGTCTCGCCGGGGCCGCCATCCCGCTGACCGGGCGAATCGGTGCCGTCTGCGACGTCTTCGATGCCCTGACCTCGGAACGGCCCTACAAAAAGGCCATCTCCCCCGAAGAGGCCATGACGATTATGAGCGAAGGGCGGGGAAGCCACTTCGATCCGGAAATCTTCGATCTCTTCAGCGCCCAGTTCCCTCTTTTCGTCGCCATTCGCAGCCGCTTCTCGGACAAGTGACCGCTGAGCCGCTAGGCGGGAACCCTCTCCTGGCCAGCCGTCACCGACTCAAGGCGCGGGGTGCCGCTTTTTTCCACCAGGGGAAAACTGAGGATGACGGTGGTCCCGATTCCTGGCGTTGACCGCACATCGATATAGCCCTGATGCGCCTCCACCACTTCCTTGACCAGGGCCAACCCCAGGCCGGACCCGGTAATGTGGCGGGTGGCCTTGCCCTTGACGCGAAAGAAGCGATCGAAGATGTGGGGCAGGTCCTCTGCCCCGATGCCGATGCCGTTATCCTGGAAGATGATATTGACAAAGCCCCCGGTAAGCTCGATGCTGGCCAGCACCGACCCGCCATCCGGGGTATATTTGACGCTGTTGGAGACGATGTTCATGATCGCCGTGCGCAGGTGATCGTAATCGACGTTGAACAGCCACTCCTGGTCGCAGGGGTTGTAGGCGAGGTTGATCTGCTTGCTCTCCGCCTGCGGCCTGGTGATCTCGAGGACATCACGGATGATCTCGTCACCGCGAACCGGCTCAAGGTTGAAGACCACGTTGCCGCTCTCCAGTTTTGAGAGGTTCAGCAGGTTTTCGATCAAGCGCAGCAGATCTTTGGTGCGGGTGGTCATTCTCTGGTGAAGGGCGTGGCAGGAACTGGCAGCCTCATGCTCGCAACCAACCTGCAGGGCATAGATCATCTGTTCCACCGAAGCCAGCGGCGACTTCAACTCATGGGCGACCATGGCGACGAAATCGGACTTCATGCGATCGATGGCCTTGAGGGCACTGATGTCCTCGAAGGTGGTCACCGAACCGATCACCTCCCCTTGTTCGTTGCTCACCGGCGAGCAGTAAGCGCGCAAATACTTGCGCGAAATGGTTCCCGGGGCAAATTCCCGGGTAACCACCATCGCTTTGGACATAGCCTCGCCCACCATGTGCACCACCGTCTTGTCACGAATCGAGGCGGACAATGGCTTGCCGATAAAGGGATCGGTCTGGATCTCAAGAATCTTGATGGCGGCGGGATTGTGCAACACCACCACCCCGTCGAAGTCGGTGATGACCACCGCCTCAGCCATGCAGGTGAAGACCGTCTTCAAACGGCTTTGCGACTTGTCGATGGCCTCCAGCCCCCGATTCTTCTCCTCAAGCAATTTCTCGGTCTCGTTGCGCATCGCCAGTTTGTCGATGGCCCGCTCCACCACCAGGCGGATGTAATCGGGAGTGAAGGGCTTGCCAACAAAATCGAAGGCACCCTGCTTCATCGCCGTCACCGCCTTGGTGACCGTGGCGAAACCGGTGATGACGATGACCAGAACCCGCGGCTGATGCTCGCAAATCCAGTCAAGGACGGCAAAGCCATCAAGCCCCGGCATCATTAGATCGGTGAGGACGATATCGAAGCGGCCCGATTGGAGACACTCCAAACCTTTATGCCCATCCTCTGCCTTGACGATCTCGTGACCGTACTTCGCCAGGGTCCGCTCCACCCCTTCGCGAATGACCTTTTCGTCATCAATGACGAGAATCCGCACCGCCTTCATAGTCCCACCCCTGCATTTTTTTGGGGACAGTGTATCAAACCTATCATTTTAACCAGCTCTTGATCAGAGTGAGGAGTTCCGCCGGCTCCACCGGCTTGGGCATATAGTCCTCAGCCTCGCTCTCCAGCATGTCGCGATGGGTGTAGGTACTGGTGGTAACCCTCTCCGCCACCGCCGTCAAAAGGATGATGGGGATGGAGGCGGTGGCCGGATCCCCTTTAAGTTTGGCGCAAGCGGCGTGACCGTTCATCACCGGCATCATCACATCAAGGACGATGAGATCCGGTTTCTCCTCGGCCACCGCCTCCAGGCCCTCCTGCCCGTCATAAGCCACCCGTACCTGATAGCCGCCACTTTCGACGATCACCTTCACCGCCTCGACAAAATCTGGATCGTCGTCCACCAATAGAATCTTTTTCTTCTCGCTCATACCTTCCTCCTTTCTTGAGATTCACAACTCCCCTGCCGCGGTGCGACGTGGGCCGTCGCGTGCCCTGTCACTCCACCACCGGCCTGGGCAACAGGCCCGCGCCACCGATGATTTCTGCCAACTTCTCCTCCCACTCAATGGCCATGACGTGCACCCCGGCAACGCCTTCCAGTTCCTTCAACTCCTGAATCTGCTCGATACACATCTCGATTCCCTTCGCCGCCTGCTTTTCTTTGGGCTCAGCGGCAATGCGACTGATGACTTCGTCAGGAATGTCCATGCCGGCCACCATCTTTTTCATGAACTTGGCCATACCCGCCGATTTCAAGGGAGTCACCCCGGCGAGGATCTTGACCTTCTCGTGCAAACCTTCCTGCCTGGCCAACTCAAGGTATGCCTTAAATTTTTTCATATTGTAGATACACTGCGTCTGCACGAAGTCGGCTCCAGCGGTGGCTTTGAGCTTGAGACGGGGGACGCGGATCTCGAAGGGATCGGCAAAGGGGTTGACGGCACAGCCGATAAAGAAGAGGGGCGCTCCTTCGAGCTTTTTCCCGGAAGGGAAGATGCCTTCGTCGCGCATCGTCTTGACCAGGTGAATAAGCTGCATCGAATCGATATCGAAAACATTTTTTGCCTGTGGATCGTCACCGAACTTCTGATGGTCACCGGACAGGCAGAGGATATTGCGCATCCCCAGGGCCGAGGCGCCAAGCAGATCGGACTGTAGTGCGATACGATTGCGGTCGCGCACCACCATCTGAATGAGCGGCTCGATGCCCTGCTCGCGCAGCAGCACGCAGCCGGCCAGCGAACTCATGCGCACCACCGAGGTCTGGTTATCGGTGACGTTGCAGGCGTCGACGTTGCCCTTGACGTGGGCGGCCTTCTTACGGACGACGTCCGCATCAGCGCCCCGCGGGGGGCCGCATTCGGCGGTTACCGAGAAATGCCCGGCAGTCAGGACCTTTTCCAGATTGCTTCCCGATTTCATGATATCATGTCCTCCCTGAGAATCCGGCGCGGCCCGCCGTGGCGAGCGCTTGACCACCCCTTGAAGGGCTTGAACTTACCGTAATTGTCCATCTGATTAAGGGCCTTAAGGCGGTCGATGATCAACTGCCAGCCGCACTTGATCGATTTATCGACTTCGCACGTCCCCTGCATCGAACCACCGCATGGCCCGTGGAACAAGGACTTGGCGCAGCGAGTCACCGGGCAGATGCCACCGGTGAGGTGAAGGATACAATCCCCGCAACCCTGGCAACGTTCGGTCCACTCGCCCTGACGCTCGGTCACCCCGAGAAAGCCGGTGTTAATTCCCGGCAGCAGTGGCGTGGTGGTGAATTTTTCGGCGAGGAACTGGATGCCGGCGCCGCAGGCGATGGACAGCACCGCCTGATGGTCGGCGACATAGGAGCGCATCTTCTCGACATATTCCGGATCGCACTGCCGCTCCAGGCTGACCTCGCGGATCTTGATCGGCCTCCCCGCCGCCTCCCGGGCCAAGCGCAGGGACGAGGCCAGTACCTGCACCTCCTTTTCGCCGCCGACACGGCACACGGTGACACAACCGTGACAGCCGGCAACGATGATATCGTCGTAGGGCGCCACCATCTCCAGGATCTCCTCGATGGGTTTCGCAGTACCGGTAATCATTGGGCCTCCTTGTGCTCTTCTGGGCGAGCGCCGCCGGCACGCACCACGTTGATCGGACTGGGACCGAGTTCCCGAACTTTATCAACGAACTCGGTCGCATAGGCGGCGAATTTCGAACCCTCCCCGGCGCTGAGATTGTACATGCGCACCCGCTCTGGACCAATTTGGATGGAGTCGAGGATCTGGTAGACCCGTTTGACCCGGGCCCGGGCGCGGATATTCCCGGAGACGTAGTGACAGTCCCCCTCAAGGCAACCGATCACCATCGCCCCGTCCGCCCCGTTCTCGAAGGCCTTAAGCAGCAACGACTCGTCGATACGGCCGGTACAAGGGAGGATGACGATACTGATCGCCGGGGGATACTTTCTTCTTTCCGAACCTGCCAGGTCCGCTGCCGAATAGGCTCAATGACGGCAGGCAAAGACGATGACCTTGGGCGAAAAGTCACTCATGATGCTCCCTCCTGGGTATTGCTCGTTTGCTGTCTCATGCTGCACCGTAGGCCTTTATATTGGCCTCTATGTTACTGTCGTCGTAGCGGCCGAGATGAATGGTCTTGGCCGGGCACTCGGCTACGCAGATACCGCATCCCTGGCACAACGCGGGATTGATCTCAGCGCTGTGTTGCTCGTTGATAAATGGCACGCCATAGGGGCAGGCACGCACACAGGTCAGGCAAACCGCGCAGTTCGTCGGATCGACTACCGAGACAATGGCCGACATCTTCATGCTCCGCCGCGACAGCAGGGTCGCTGCCCTGGCCACCGCCGCCTGGGCCTGAACCATGGCCTCGCTGCTGCTCTTTGGCCCATGGGCGGTTCCAGCCATATAGAGACCTTCGCTGGGCAGATCAACAGGCCGCAGCTTGGCATGGGCCTCGATGAAAAAACCGTTGGCATTGCGCGGCACGCGCAGCATCGAAGCCAGCTCCTCGGCCTCTTCGGCCTTCATCCCGGTGGACAACACCAAGAGATCAGGGAAAAGCCGCAGGGTCTCGCGAATCGACGGGTCGACCACGGTGATTTCCACCCGGTCGTCGGCAACACTCACCTGCGGCGGGTTGGTCTCAGGATCATAGCGCACAAAGTTCACACCTTCGCGCCGCGCCAGGCCATAGGCCTTCTCGGTCAAGCCATAACAGCGCATGTCGCGATAAAGGATGTCAATCCGCGCCTGCGGGTGCACTTTCTTCAGTCGTCGCGCATTCTTCACCGCCTGGTTGCAGCAGACACGGGAGCAGTAGGGAAGATGCTCGGCATCGCGAGAGCCGGCGCACTGCAGCATGACCACCTGCAACTTCTCCCACCCTTCACGTCTCTCCTCCAGGGCCTGCTCGAAATCAGTCTGGGTCATCACCCGGTCACAGTTGCCAAGACCGTAAAGCTCCGGGCGATGTTCTTCGGCACCGGTGGCGACGATGATCGCCCCGTGCTTCAGGGTTCGAGTGCCACCGGAGGGCATAACGATCTCGGTGGTAAATGCTCCAACGAAACCCGATTGCTCCACCACCTCGCTGCTGGTGAAAACCTTGATGCGCTCGTCACCGCGCACCCGTGCCTGCAACTCCTCGAGAAAGTCGGCGAAGGGGCGGCCGTCGAGACCACGCGCGAGGCGCCGCACCTGTCCCCCCAGCTCCGCCCGGCGCTCCACCAGATAAACCCCGAAGCCCTGCCGCGCCGCTTCGACGGCGGCGGTCATGCCGGCGACGCCACCACCCACCACGAGAAGTCGACTGTCGACCTCGAACTCACGCTCGGTGAGCGCTTGGGCGGCACTGGCGTTGGCCACCGCCATGCACGTCAAGCGCTTGGCCTTCTCGGTGGCCAGTTCCGGCTCATCCGGGTGAACCCAGCTGCACTGATCGCGGATATTGGCCATATCGAAGAAGTATTTATTGATTCCCGCTTGCCTGAGGGTCGACATGAACAGCGGCTCGTGGGTGGACGGCGAGCAGGCCGAGGTCACCACACGATTGAGCTGGTGCTCCTCGATGATCGACTTCATCCGTTCCTGGGAGTCCTGGGAGCAGGTATAGAGGGGGTGATCGGCATATACCACCCCCGGCAAGGTACGGGCGTAGGCGGTGACCGCGTCGACATCAACCACCGAAGCGATGTTGGTGCCGCAGTGACAGATAAAAACACCGATGCGCAGCTCCTCGCCCTCCGCCAATAGCCGCTCCGGCGGCAGCACCTCGGGGGTGATCAGACTGCCGCGGGCCGAGGACAGCGGGGCGGATGCCGCCTCGGCAGCCGCCGAGGCCTCGCATACCGTCTCAGGGATATCCTTGGGACCAGCCACCGCACCGCTGACGAAGATCCCCGGCCGCGAAGTGGCCAGGGGGCGATAGCCATCGGTGGCGACGAAACCGTAAGCGTCGAGACGTATGTCCAGCTTTCCGGCGAGGTCGCGAACTGTCTGGGGAACCTGGATACCCACCGAGAGCACCACCATCTCAAAGGTCTCCCGGTGCCGCTTTCCCTCGCTGTCAACGTAGCGGAGTTCGAGATCACCGCTGACTGGATCTTCGAAGATGCGGCTGACCATGGCACGCACCAGTCGCACCCGATGGGCCTCGGCCCTGGTGATATAGTCGTCGAAGTTCTTGCCGAAGGCACGCATATCGATATAAAAGATGGTCGGCTCGATATTGTTGTCGTGCTCCCGGGCGATAAAGGCCTCTTTGGTTGCGTACATGCAGCATACCGACGAGCAGTAATCGCGACCACAAGAGGCGTCGCGGGAACCGACACACTGGATCCAGGCAATTTTGCGGGGATGCTTGCCATCGCCGGGCCTCGCCACCGTTCCCGAGGTGGGGCCGGAGGCGGACAGCAGCCGCTCGAACTCGATCGAGGTCACCACATTCTTATAGATGCCAAAGCCAAATTCGCCACGCAAGCGGGCATCAAAGACCTCTATGCCAGGTGAAAAGATCACCGAGCCCACCGCTACCGTCACTTCCTCCTGGCGATGGTCGTAATGAATGGCACCGACACCGCACATCGAGGCGCAGGTGCCGCAAGCCCCGGTATTGAGGTGGACACAGCTTTCGCTATCGATCACCGGCACCCTGGGCACCGCCTGGGGATAGAAGATATTGACCGGTTTGCGGCCGTTGAGCCTCTCGTTGAAGGTGTTTTTGAGGGGCCGCGGCTTCTTGTCGGTGAGCGAGGCGATCTTGAGGAAATCGACCGGGCACACGGATGCGCAGGCCCCACACACCTGGCAGATGTCGATCCCCGCCTCGATGCCTCCCTCGACCATCTTCAGAGCCCCGATGCCCATGACCTTGGCACAGGTGATGACGCACAGTCCGCAGCGTACACAGTTTCCTGCCGCCCCCTCACGCATCTCCTTTTTCAGCAACTGGGAACGAGTATATACTGCCGCCCCCAAACTCTTGTCGAGATCCGGCGCCGCCTCGACCACAATCGCCGAGAATTTCTCGGGGCAGGCAACAAAACAGGCGCCGCAGCCGGTGCACTTGTCCTGATCGATGACCGCCTTCTCCTTCTTCTCCCAGGTGACGGCACCGTGCAGGCAGGCGCGGTGGCAAGCGCCGCACATGCTGCATAGTGTCTCCTCGACGGTGAAGCGCCACTTGCCGACACTGGTCGGCTGCGGTAGCCCTGGCCCGCAAATCTCCCTTTTTTCCTTGGCGCGAAGAACGGATTTTTTCTCTCCCTCCACAGCCTGGGGCGGGAAATGGGAGAGGTGGGTCACCGGGCAGACGATCTCACAAAGCCCGCAGCCGGTGCAGGCGGCAACATCGACATATCGGGCATGGCGCACCAGGGTGGCAGAAAAACGCCCGGCATCGCCGCTGACCGCCGCCACCTCGCTGTGGGTGAAGAGCTCGATGTTCTTATGCCGGCCAACTTCCACCAGCTTCGGCGAGACGATGCACATCGAGCAATCATTGGTGGGAAAGGTCTTATCCAGTTGGGCCATCTTGCCGCCAATGGCTGGAGAGCGTTCCACCAGATAGACCTTGATACCGGCGTTGGCGAGATCCAGTGCCGACTGCATGCCGCTGATGCCGCCGCCGATGACCAAAACCGCCGCCGTCGGCAGCTGTTGACCGCTCGGTTGGGGGGTGACGTTGCTGGTCATAGGGAGGCCTCCTTGCGGGTCGGCGCCGTTGTAAAAAGCGCCGTCAAGGGTTGGGGGGCAACCAGATGGGTCCGCTGTTGGCGACTTGGATAGACGCCGGTGAGCGCCGCTTCCATCAATTCGCTGACAAAGAACACCGGCAACCCCGCCGCTGTCGGCTCCTTTTTCTGCCTGGTCTCGACGTTGGCCTGGCACATCGGGCAATCGGTAACCAGGGCTTCGGCCCCGGCGCGGCGAGCGGCGGAGACAATGTCGGCCACCAGGTGCTCGGCAATGTCCGGCCGGGCCATGGTCAGGCTGCCGGAGCAGCATTCGGTGCGGTGCGACCAGGCCACCGTGCGTGCCCCAAGGTTTTCAACGATGTGTTCCAGGGTACGGGGTTGCTCCCAATCCGGGGCATCGGTGACATGGGGGTGGCGCAGTGATAGGCAGCCGTAGTAGCAGGCGAGGGTCAGTCCCGCAAGAGGACGGATAAGCCTGGCCGCAGCTTTAGCGAGCAGATCGGCACGGGAGAGCCAGGTACTGATATGGACAATCTCGAAAACCGGCCTATAGCCGGCCACATCCCAATAGGCATCGTCGGCCCGCAACGCCTTGTCGGCCGCCTTCAAGCGCTGGAAACAGGCGGCGCAGGGTACCAAAATATCGTGGCCGGCGCGCAGGGCGAGAAGAAGGTTGCGAATCGGCAGACGCATGCCCACTTCATGATTGGTCATATGGGCGGAGGAGGCGCCGCAGCAGTTCCAGTCGTCAATCTCCACCAGCTCGATGTCGAGAAGCCGGCAGACCTGGCGCAGGGATCGGTCATAGTCGGCGGCGGTTCCCTCAAGGGAGCAGCCTGGATAATAGGACAGTTTCATCGTTCAAACTCCTTTCCCTTTCCCGAAAAAATTTCTGCAACTTCCTTGCGACCATTGATCCTATGGGGCCACGGCTTGAGTTTTCCCTTGAGAAACATGGAAAGTCCGAGATCGAAATCGCTGGTAAAATCCTTTGAGGCCATCTTGTAGGTGGCGATCATGCCGATCTCCCAAACTCTTCCCCAGCCCTTGATCGACCCGACCATAGCCTGGTGGAACTGGGCAATGCGCGGTTCGGCCGGGGGAGTGCGTCGGCGCAGTGCCAATTCCCGCAACACGTCCATCAGGGCGGCGATCTCAATGTTATTGGGACATCTCGTGGCACAGGTCTCACAGGCGGCGCAGAGCCACATAGTGTGGCTCTGCAGTAGCCTGTCCACCTCGCCGTAGGCGGCAAGACGCACTACCTCCATGACCCCCAGGTCGAAGAAATCGCCGATCGGACACCCAGCCGAACACCGCCCACACTGATAGCAAGCGTGCACCTCGATGTTGCGCGCCTTGAGCTTGGCGTGGAACTTTTCGCTTTTTTCATGCACGGTAATGGGAGTGCTGTTCATGGGGTTCTCCTGAAATTGTTTCTAAAGTCACCGGAAACCTGAGAATGAAGGTAGTTCCTTGCCCGATAGCCGAGCCGACTCTGATCGTACCCTTGTGCTCCTTGACGATGGCATAGGAGACCGACAATCCCAGGCCGGTTCCCTCTCCCGGCGCCTTGGTGGTGAAAAAGGGCTCAAAGATCTTGTCGAGCATCTCCTCGGAGATACCCGGGCCGGTATCCTTCACTTCGATTTCGTTGATATCCCCTTGAGCCCTGGTCCTGCTGGTGATGCTCAATTGCCCCTGCCCCTGCATGGCTTGGGCACCATTGACGACGATGTTCATCACCACCTGATTGAGGCGCATGGCGTTGCCGGAGATCGGCGGCAACTCCGGGTCGAGTTGCAGAATTATGTTAATGTTATGAAAAAGCGGTTGATGCTGCAGAATGAGCAGGGTTTTGCGGATCACCTCGTTGAGGTCGACCGATTCCATCTCATAGGTGTTTTGGTGTGAAAATTCGAGGAGATCGGCGACGATCACTTTGCAGCGATCGGCTTCGTGAATGATGGTCGCAAGATCGGCGCAGGCCGGGTGATCCTCTCCCAACTCCTCCCGCAACAGGTTGGCGTAGAGCATGATCCCCGACATGGGGTTATTGATCTCGTGGGCGACACCGGCGGCAAGGCGCCCCAAACCAGCCATCTTTTCCGAGTGCTGCAGCATCTTGTGGGTCTGCTCGAGGTTTTCCTCGATCTGCAGCAGTGCCCGGAGATCGGTGAACAACCCGAAGGTGGCGATCTCCTGATCATTGTCATAGATAATCCCGCCGGAAAAGCTCCCCGGGATATCGTAGCCAAGCTTGTGTTTGACGTTGAGTTGATGGCGCAGCAGCTTGCCCTTGCCACCAAACTCGTCGCTGCGCATTCGCGCCAACAGTTGGTGTGCCAAACCGAAATTGTACAAGTGCGCGACGTGCAAGTTCTTGATATCCTCTTCGTCGTAGCCGAGCAAGTTCTGGGCGCCACTGTTGAAGAGGACGATCTTGCCCTTCATGTCGGAGGCGATGATCCCGTCCACCGAACTGTCGATGAGGTTATGGAAAAAGGCGTTGCGGCGGCGCAACTCCGATTCGAGCTTTTTTTGCTGGCTGATATCGATCAAATATAGCAGGTAGTAGGAGGGCAACCCCGGCGGATAGACCGCCACACCCATGAGGATATCATGCCTGCCGCTGGCCGAGAACTCAAGTTCCCGACGAATCTTCCACCCCCGCTGCTGATCGGGGGAAGCGAGCTGCTCTTCGATAAGCTCAAAAAGGGCATGGTTATGCTGCCCGAGGATTTGGTCGACCTTTTGTCCTACCAAATCCTCGCACAACACCCCGCTGAACACTCCGGCCGCGGGGTTGGCGTGCATCACCCGATGATCCAGCCCCACCACCAAGACGCCGTTGGGCGTCTCCTGAAGGATGGTGTGCAGGTAGTGATAGGGGCCGAGGAAACTGTCCCGGGAGTCACGGTCCATGTCGGCGGTGATAGGATCAGTGGCGATCATGGCGGCTAGAGGCTCTATCTACCGCCCGATACGCTCGAGGAACTCTGGCAGCCTCTCCCTCCACCCGATGGCAAGCAAGACCACGCCCGCTCCCAAGGGCGCCAACTCCTTGAGCAGGTCCGCTGCCACCTGCATGCCGGCATCCTTTTTCACTGGCGCCTGCATCATCTTTTTCAGAAACTCGTGGGGAATTGACGGAACCCCTGGCAAATTATTAAGATAGCGGACCATCGTTACTGATTTGAGAAACAGCAGCGAATTCCACAAGGAGATCCCGGCCTTTTCGGCAAAGGGGAGGAATTGTTCAATGATGTTGAGATCGTAGGAGGGCCCCAGGGTCACCGAAGTGACACCGAATTCCTGCAATTTGTGAAAGTATTCGGCTCGTTCCCGGTTAAGGTTGACATCGTCGGACAACTCGATAGCGACGCCGATCTCAAAGGCAGTAGCTCCGACCAGTGGCTCCCCGGCGAGATCCCGGCCGGCGTTGAGGGCCGCGGCACACTGCAGCATCGACTCCAGGTCGAGATCGCCGCTGGTTCTTGCCACCGGCTGATCCCCTTCCGCCGGATCGTGCCCCTCCTTGATGACGATCTTGGTAATTCCCAAGGCGGCAGCGGAGAGCAGGTCGGCCTGAAAGGAAATGCGATTGCGGTCCCTTCCGGTTATAATCATCTCCGGAGTGAAACCCTTTCCCTTGAGGGCCAGACAGGGCGCCAGGGGAGACATGCGCATGATCGCATGATCACAATCGGTGACGCGGACACCATCGATCCTGCCGCGCAACTGCAGCGCGGCCTCGAGAAAACCTGAGAGATTAACGCCTTTGGGGGGATCAAGCTCCGCGGTGAGAAGTTGCCGTGTCGGCGCGGGGGTGGGATGTGCAGTGACCATTAAACCTCCTGTAAAAAAAGAATGCCATACGATTACTTTCTTCAGGGAGACTGGAAAACAGGCACGAGATGGTGACCGGCCACAATGTGGTTCAGTAAAATGCCGGTCAGCTCTATTTAACTTGCAATTTCAATTATAATCAAGACCAAATTTTCTGAATTATGATTGCTCAACAACAGCCCGACCACAGCCGTCCGCCAGCCACCTTTAAGGTCTGCCCGATGTGCGAATATGTTTGGATCAGCAGATCCGACTTTCTTGCCGACATCTCCCTCCACTTCAACGGATATCAGGCGGATTTTGACAATGAGGAGAGGGGACTCTTCTATTTTACCCACAAAACGAAGAGATGCGGATCGACCATGACCATTGAGGCGGCAGAGTTCCTCTCCCTGTACAGTGGTCGACGCTACGAGCAGAGCCGACAACTCTCAGGAGAATGCCCGCGCTACTGCCTGGAATCGTCCAAGCTGCAACGCTGCCCGAACCAATGCCGCCACGCCTTCGTCCGCGAAATCAGCGAAATGCTTCTGGCGAGAAACCGCTATTGAGGCCCTGCATCACCGCAACTTGACCAGCAAGCCGCCCGAATTTGTTGGTTTTTCAATATACCTGCAAGCGTTGTCGACAAAGGGCTGCGGATGGGCAGCCGAGGGAAAGGATGCGACAAAAGACTCGGCGGCTATTCAGCCGGGAAGATGATAGGAAAGAGCTGGCGCTGCGAGGCCTTGTGATGCTGGCGCACCAATTCTTTGGCACGCTCGACGTCTTTGAGGCAGATGGCTTCGAAGAGTTCCTGATGTTCTCGTTTAATCTCGAGAATTCGCGTCAGCTGCAGGTCCTCGGTGCGAAAGCGGAGAAAGATTTTCTGGCAGATATCCCGGTATCGTGCAGAGAGCACCTCATTGCCGGCCATATCAATGATCGATGCATGGAACTCGGCATCGAGAATGAAGAGACGACGGTCGACGCGGCTGGAGATGGTTTCCTCATATTCGATCTTGGCCTTTTCGAATTTGCGCTGCTTCTTCTCGGTCATGTGACGGATGGCCTTGCCGAGGAACCCCACCTCGAGCACTTCACGAACCTCATAGAGATTCTCGGCCTCTTTGCGGGTGAGTTTGTGTACCGAATAGCCTTGGTTGGGCACGAAATCGAGATACCCTTCCTGGGCGAGAATGCTTAGGGCGTTGTTGACCGGGGTCCTGCTCACCCCCAATTGCTTGGCCAGGTCGATGAACACCAGCCGCTGGCCGGGCACAATTTCATAGTTGAGCATCAATTCGATGATGCGGTGATATACCTTTAGAGTCAGGTTGCTGTATTTTTTCACTGTACAGTCTCGTTCACAGTAAGAAGAACCTTCGTTGCGCCGCCACTGACATCTGAGCCCCAGGCTTTTCACATGCGGCACCTTGCAATCGTTCTGCCCCATGCCGCAAACCCTCGTTTCGGCAACCTTCGACGCACGATGCCGTTAGGCACCGGGAAAAGGCCTTATCGTTTTTAGTATATAACTAATATTATGTCAATAATCTTCATTTCCGATTTTTTCCGGCAGATCGCCGCCCCCTCAACCTTTCTCCACATCTTTTATTCTCTTGTATTGAACATGATTTTCTCAATCTTTCCAGGGCTCCCAGAACCTCCTTCCCGTCGCCTCTGTGATATCGGTACTTGACAAGATAAATATTGTATGTAATTTTTCATGCACTGAAACGCCGTGTCGGTCGTTTCGCTGACTATAAGAACCTCCCCTGGAGCCAGTGGTCGTCTTGTAGTGCAAAGGTACGGCCGGAAGTTCGGCTCTTTTGATTGTCCTCATTCGTTCAACTCTCCCTGGAGGTTGCACCATGAAACAGGTGGTTACCCTGGAAGAAGCTGTCGGTTTTCCTCTGGCCCATGACATCACCGAGATCCGTCCCGGCGAGTTCAAGGGTGCCGCCTTTCACAAAGGCCACATCCTCAAAGCCGATGATCTTGAGCACCTGCGCAGGCTAGGGAAAAATCACCTTTACATCATTCGCCCGGAGGGGGACGAGATTCATGAAGACGCCGCCGCCATCGCCCTGGCCAATGCCCTGTGCGGTGCCGGAGTCGGCTGGAACGAGGCTCCGCGCGAAGGCAAGATCAGCCTCCGAGCCTTGTCGAATGGGCTTTTGCGGGTCGACAGCGAGGCCCTTCTACAATTCAATATGTTCGGCGAGGTGATGTGCGCCACTCGCCATGGTCATAGCGTGGTCAAGAAGGGCGATATCGTCGCTGCAACCCGCGCCATTCCCCTGCTAGTGTCGCAGCGTCTGGTCGATGGAGCGGTGGCCGCCGCCAGGAGCTCGCAGAGCGGGGTGCTGACCGTGGCGCCTCTGCGGTGCCCCCAGGTCGGGGTAATGATCACCGGCAACGAGGTCTATCACGGCATCATCCAAGACAAATTCAAGCCGGTGATCACTAAGAAGGTTGTGGATCTTGGCGGTGAGATCGTCGAGGTGGTCTACCTGCCCGACGACGATGCCATGATCGCCGCCGCCGTCACCGATCTTATGGCCAAGGGGGCCGATCTGCTCATCACCACCGGCGGGATGAGCGTCGATCCCGACGACCGCACCCGATTTGGCCTGGAGAAGGCGGGGGTGAGGGATGTCGTCTACGGCTCGCCGGTTCTGCCGGGGGCAATGTTCATGGTTGCCTACCTTGGCGACGTCCCGGTCCTGGGGGTTCCGGCCTGCGGCATGTATGCCGCCCGCACCGTGCTCGACCTCATTTTTCCGCGCATTCTTGCGGGAGAGCGGATCACCCGGCGTGAGATGGCCGCCCTCGGACATGGTGGTCTCTGTCTCAACTGCCCCTCCTGCAATTACCCGGTATGCCCCTTTGGCAAATAGCGGCTGGTTGCTCAGATTATGATTGAAACGACTCCCGCCGCCGTCAAAGCCTTGCTGGAACAGGTCGCCACCCACGAAAAAACCCCGGTGCGTATCTCCCTGCTCTCTGGGGGCTGCGGCATTCGTTTTTTCGGAGTGATCCCGGACCGGCCAAGATCCGGCGACACCATGATTGAAAAGGACGGTTTGACCTTTTTGATCGAGTCAACACTGTTAGAGGACCATGGAACAATCACCGTCGATACCGACGAGCTTTCCTTTCGTCTCAGTGGCGGCAACATCCA
>CAYSON010000001.1:0-25563 GCA_964432635.1 uncultured Desulfopila sp. | reverse complement strand
CGGCGGCGAGCTCGCGGCCGGCCTTGAGCAATCCCCAAGCGCCTCCCGCGAGAAGCGAGGATACCAGTGGATGGTCCTCGGCAAAACCAAGCGTCGCCGCCATTTTCGCCGCCGCCCCGGGCATCACCGGCTGCAATACCAGGGTGAGAAGGCGCAGGCATTCGAGGAGGTTGTAGAGAACGGTGTCGAGACGTTGCGCCTGCTCCGCTTCTTTGACCAGCACCCAGGGGGCATTGTTGACGATATATTTGTTGGCGATGCTGACCAGCTCCCATACCGTCTGCAGGCCGTGATGAAAACGGAAGTCGGCCATGGCCAGACGGTACTCGGTGAGCATGTGGGCAGCCGCCTGCCGCAGGACATCATCATCGGCAGAGGATAAACCCGGCTGGGGAGTACGCCCGGCCCGATACTTCCACACCATGGCGGTTGCTCGGCTGAACAGGTTGCCAAGGTCATTGGCGAGGTCGGCATTTTGCCTGGCAACGATGGAAGCGGACCCGAAGGAGGCATCGAGACCAAAGGACATCTCACGCAGCAGAAAGTAGCGCAGGGTATCGACTCCGTAGGTCTCCACCAGATCCCGCGGTCGCACCACGTTGCCGAGGCTCTTCGACATCTTGGTGTCGTCGACGTTCCAATAGCCGTGCACGTGCAGCTTCCGATAAAGCGGCAACCCCATGGCCATGAGCATGGTCGGCCAATAGATGGCATGTGGCTTGAGGATGTCCTTGGCGATGAGGTGCTCCGCCACCCCCCAAAACTCCTCAAACTGAGGTCCATCGGGATAGCCGATGCCGGTGAGATAGTTAATCAGGGCATCAAACCAGACATAGGTGACGAAGTTGTTGTCGAAAGGCAGATCGATACCCCAGGTGAGTCGCGATTTGGGCCGGGAGATGCAGAGATCGGTGAGCGGTTCCGACAAAAACGCCAATACTTCATTGCGATAGCGCTCGGGAGTGATGAATTCGGGGTTGGCGGTGATATGATCGATCAGCCTTTGCTGATAGCGGGACATGCGAAAGAAATAGTTCTTTTCGGCAATCTCCTGCGGCGGGACGAGGTGGTCGGGGCAATTGCCGTCGACCAGTTCCTTCTCAGTCAGATATCGTTCGCAACCGCGACAATAGAGTCCCGAGTATTCGTCGAAATAAATATCGCCACTGGTATAGACTTTCTGGAGAATGGCCTGTACCACCGCCACATGGGCGGGGTCGGTGGTGCGGATGAAGGTATCGGCGCGCACCTGTAGCAGCGGCCAGGTCTCGCGAAACATGGCGCTGATGCGGTCAACGTACTGCCGCGGTTCCATCTCCTCGCCCTCGGCCGCCTTGACGATCTTGTCGCCATGTTCGTCGGTACCGGTCTGAAAACGTACCTGCTCCCCACACAACCTCTTGAAACGGCAGTAAGTGTCGGCCACCACCGTGGTATAGGCATGGCCGAGATGGGGCTGGGCGTTGACGTAATAGATGGGGGTAGTGATATAGGTTGTCATGGTTCCTTGTCAGCTTCCGGCGTTGGCGGGGTTGCCTGTTCATGCCGATCCGTAACCAGCGGAGACGCCCCCGGAGGGTCGCCGCCTCGGCGCTCCCGCTTCTTGTCGATCACTTCCTTTTTCAACGGTTGAAAGGCCTTCCATTGGCGTTTGCTGAGGACCATCTCTTCGCCGGCGCTGCTTTCGGCGAGGATTGTCTCCTGCAAGGGGTTCTGGCGCTTGACCAGATACTCTTCACCCTCGATTTTAATGCGTTTACCGCTCTTGGGCATGTTCTTGCGCAGATTGCGGTAGGTTTCGTATTCATAGGTGAGACAGCAGAGGAGGCGATTACAGACCCCGGAGATCTTGGTAGGATTGAGCGGCAGATCCTGCTCCTTGGCCATCTTGATCGACACCGAATCGAAGTTTCTAATAAAGGAAGAACAGCATAACTCCCTGCCGCAGGTGCCAATGCCGCCGATCATCTTGGTCTCGTGGCGAACCCCGACCTGCCGCATCTCCACCCTGGTGCGAAATTCCTGCACCAGGTCCTTGACCAGTCCACGAAAGTCAACGCGATTCTCGGCGGTAAAATAAAAGATCATCTTGCCGCCATGAAAATAGCGCTCGACCCGCACCAAGTTCATGGCCAAGTCATGGCTGGCGATGAGCTTGTCGCATAATTGCATGGCACGATGTTCGTTCGCGGCCATCCCAGTGTATTTGTCCCGCTCTTCCGGGGTCGCCAGGCGCTCGATAACGTAGTGGGCACGGCGGGTTTCGCCGCGACAGCAGCAGATCGGCGCTGCCCCGGCAATGGTGGCCGGTTCGAGGCCGTGATCGGTGCGCACCATCACCACCGCACCCGGGGGACAGTCGGCGATCTCGGTAAAGGCGGTGAAATGCTGTCCTCCGTCACGGAAAAAGACACGGTAAAAATTAGCGGTTTCCGGGGCGATCTCCGCCTCCGACACCTTTTCTTCTCTTATTTCTTCGCTCATCGGCTTGTGTTCGCGCTCCCTCGCCGCTATGGCGACACCACCCTCAGACGCCAACCGACATTCCGGTACGCATCCCCTGCAAACGAAAAAGCAACACCTCGCATACCAGGTTGCGACTGCAATTTCGCGCCAATTCCCCTTCTGCCCTGGAAATCGCCTGCAATGTAGCAAATAGTTCGGACGAACTCCAGCTTTTCCGTGGCAAAACCGCCACCTCGACAGTGGCGCCGCCGATCTCTCGGCGAAGACAATCGACCAGCCACAATCGCAACAAGCCAAGAAATGTCGGCAGGTCCTCCTTGAGGGCCGCCATCTTTTCTGCCGCCCGCAAGATCTGCCCGACAGCGTGATCAGGGTGGAGAGCAGGGTCATCGAGCAATTCCAAAACCTTACCATAGACCTCGATCATCTCGCTCCGGTCAAGGGTCAGCGCCCGGCCTGGACTCCCTTCGGCGAAACCAGCCAACAAGGTTGCCACCTCCACGGTCAGCCCATGCCCAAGCAGCACGGAGGCTGTCTGTTGGCGATTGAGCGGGACAAAGGGCAGCACCTGGCAGCGCGAGAGGAGCGTAGCCAGGATCTCGCGCGAGGAGTCGGCGGTGAGGATGAGCAGGTTGTTGACCGGTGGCTCCTCCAAGGTCTTGAGCAGGCTGTTGGCAGCCTCGCGGCGCATGGTATGGATGTCCTCGATAATCACCACCCGCATCGCCGCTTCAAAGGGTGGGTAGCTGAGCTCCTTGGTCAGTGAGCGGATCTGCTCGATACGGATGATGCCCTTCTGAGGGCTGATCAGCACCAGGTCAGGATGATTCCCCGAGACATATTTGCGGCAGGAGGGGCAATGGCCACAGGCCTTCGCATCTTGACGACGGCGACAATTGATGGCCATCGCCACGCCATGGGCAAAACGCTTTTTGCCGACCCCGTCCGGGCCGCGAAAAAGATAGGCGTGGGGAATGCGCTCGGCGAGTAAGGCCTTGGCAAAAAGGCGCTTGGCCTTGTCCTGGCCGCACAAATGGGTATAACAGTGGCTGTCCGCCGAGGCCATGGTCCTGTGGCCTCCTAAGGCGGGCTGACGCCCGCAACCCAAGAACCCGTAATTCCCTCCGGGGATAAGTACCTTGGAGGCAATGTGATCACCACTCTGTTCACCCTCTGATTTTCTTGATGTTAATGACTGCTTTTCCTGAGCAAGGTACTAAAAGAGCTTGGGCTGACGCCCTGCCGTATCGCCCCCCTCCTCCGCTCTGATCTCCTCTTTGGGCAAGCCACCGAGAAAAAGATAGCGCTCCAGCGAACGCTGGTACTCGCTCCAGGCTAGCTCGCTGCCGTCCTGTTTATGACGGAGTTGCTCGGCAAGGTTCATCTTGGCGTCGAGGTCATCAATGAAACTGAGCAGCAGCGCCTCAATGGTCATCGGCACTGTCGGGGAGCCGAATTCCTGTTTGCCATGGTGGCTGAGGATAAGGTGCTGCACCTGCACAAGCAGCTCGGGAGGAAAATCGACGATCGTGGCGGCCGCCTCGGCCACCAGCTCACTACCGATGACCAGATGCCCCTTGAGTCGCCCGGCATCGCTGTATTCGATTACCCCGGAGGTCATGATCAATTCGGCAACCTTGCCGATGTCGTGCAGCAATACCCCGGCCAAGAGGAGCGAGCGATCAACACCCGGGTAATGTGCGGCCAGGAAATTGGCGACCTTGGCCATTGACAGACAATGTTCGAGCAGACCGCCACGATAGGCATGATGGATGGCCTTGGCGGCCGGAGCCTCCTGAAAACGCTGCAATAATTCGCCCGGCTTAAAGAAATGGTGCAGCAGTTTCTTGAGATGGGGATTGGTTACCCCGCGCAGAATGGCATGCAGCTCTTCAGCCATCTCCTCTGGTTTGCGCCGGGCGGCGGGAACAAACAGCTCCTCGTCGGGAGCTTCGTCCACCCCGGTGATCTCTTCGATCTTCAGCTGCAACTTGTCGCGATAGGACTGGACCTGCGCCGTCATCCGCACCATTGCCCCCGGCGTGCAGAGTTGCTGCCGGACCTCAACGCGCTCCCAGACAGGCCCGGAAATCTCACCGCTGCGATCCATGACGGTCAATTGCATATAGGGCTTGCCGGCCCTGGTCTCCCCGACCTTGATCGATTTGACCAGAAAGACCTCGTCAACGCGTTCGCCTTCCTTGAGCTGTTCAACAAAAACCCGTTTGTTCATGCCATAGCGTCCATTTTTGCTGTACTCCACGTCTCACTGGCAGTCTCTCCCCCTCCCCGGCCACCTCCGGCCTGGAACCCGGCCCTTAGGGTACACAAGGTGTGGAGAAATACCACCCTTTTCTTGGCTTCGGGGATCCCCCTTGTGGTCGTTGCCGCCGTCTCCTTCCCGCCGAGGGCGTTTTCGCCCTTGCCGATTTCGCCGATGCGTGCAATAATGCCCGCTTCCGCCATAGGCGGGGCAATCTGCGCCACACGCCTTTCCCCATCATCGGCAGCCGCTGCCAGGAGTCTTGCATGCATAAACATATGATCATTTCGGTGATGTCGAAAGATCGCCCCGGCATCATCGCTGATATCACCGGAGCCATTTTTAAGCTCGGCGGCGACCTCGCCGATCTCAATCAGACCATTCTTTGCGGCTATCTGACCATGATCCTCAGCGCCTCCTTCGACCCGGATGTCACCAAAGAGGATGTGGTGGCGGCCGTCTCCCATATCAAAAGCCCCTGTAAGTTTGAGGTATCGATCAAAGAAACCGACCAAGACCCGCCGATGGAGGAACCACCTGCGGAAACCTATATCCTCACCGTGCAGGGACCAAACCGGGCCGGCATCGTCCACGGCATCAGCTCCTTTTGCTATCGTCACAATATCAACATCACCGACCTGGCCACGACCTTGAAAAACGACCTCTACTCCATGGCCCTGCAGCTCGATCTGCGCCACTGTGACGTCAGCCTCGACCTGTTGCGCCAGGATCTTCAAAATTATGCCAAGGACAACAACCTGACCGTGGTCATTCAACACAACGATATATTTATGGCAACCCACGAGATATCCCTGCGCTGAACGTCCTCGTCACCCCTTCACCCACCTTGTTGCTATCCCCAGCTGTTATTTTTTGAGGAGACCCCACGCCATGTTACGTTCCGACCAGATCCTTGCCACGGTGGAGATGATTCAGAAGGAAAATCTTGATGTCCGTACGGTCACCCTGGGCCTCAACCTCCTCGACTGTCGGGGCGGCAGCATCGACACCACCTGCGCCAAGATTCGCGAGAAAATTGAAACCTATGCCGGGAATTTCGTTGCCACCTGTGAACTCATGAGCCGCAAGTACGGCATTCCGGTGGTCAACAAGCGTATTGCCGTGACCCCCATGGCCTTTGTCGGCGCCGGTTTTTCGCGGGATGAGTTCGTGCGCCTGGCGATCACCCTCGACGAGGCGGCGACGGCGGTGGGAGTTGACATTCTCGGCGGGTTCTCGGCCCAGGTGGAAAAGGGCATGACCGCCACCGACCGTGAGTTTATTGCCTCCATTCCCGCGGCCCTTGCAGCCACCAAGAAAGTCTGTGCCTCGATCAACATTGCCAGCACCGCCAAGGGGATCAACATGGACGCCTTGGCGATGATGGGAAAAACCATCAAGGACCTGGCAGAGAGCACCGCCGACCAGGGCGGCTTCGGTGCCGCCAAGTTCGTGGTCTTCTGCAATCAGCCCGGGGACAACCCCTTTATGGCCGGGGCCATCCACGGCCTGGAAGAGGCAGAGGCGGTGCTCAATATTGGTGTCAGTGGCCCGGGAGTGATCGCCCGGGCACTGGAGCGGCTGATCCGCAACCATCCCGCCCCCGGCACCTTGCAACTCGACGAATTGGCCGAGGAGATCAAGCAGACCACCTTCCGTGTCACCCGCTGCGGCGAATTGATCGGTCGTGCCGTGTCGCTGTCGCTGGGCATCGAATTCGGCGTGGTTGACCTCTCCCTGGCCCCGACCCCCACCATCGGCGACAGCGTCGGCGAGATCTTCAAGATCCTCGGGGTCGACGCCATCGGCGCCCCAGGTTCCACCGCCATCCTCGCCATGCTCAACGACGCAGTGAAGAAGGGGGGTATCTTTGCCAGCAAGACTGTGGGTGGTTTGAGCGGCGCCTTTATCCCGGTGATGGAGGACGCCATGCTCGCCAGCGCCGTCGGCGAGGGCTCGCTGTGCCTGGAAAAACTCGAGGCGATGACCTGCGTCTGTTCCGTCGGCCTGGACATGGTCGCCATCCCCGGCTCGGTGGACGCCGATACCATCGCCGCCATCATCGCCGACGAAATGGCCATCGGGGTCATCAACGGCAAGACCACCGCCGCCCGCCTCATTCCCGTGCCTGGAAAGGAGGCCGGGGAAGAGGTCAGCTTTGGCGGCCTGTTCGGCGCCAGTCCGATCATGCCGGTGAGAAATGTTGGAAAATCGAGCCGTTTTATCGCCTGGGGCGGGCGCATGCCGGCACCGCTGCACAGCTTCAAGAATTAGGGTGCGGAAGGTCTTGCCGCTGTCTGCGTGCAAGAGCAGCTCATTTGCCCAGGCAAGGGACATCCAGGACAACTATCCTGTCGCCCCCTTCGGCCCGGGCTCGGGCCAGCGCCTGCTCGGCCAATTGCAAAATGACCGAGCTGTGTGGGCAGACTCTGCCATAAGCAAGGGGTGGAGAGACACTGCCAATACTGATGCTCACCACCCCGAGGGGTAATTCGGCGTGAGGGATGGCCAACTCGGCCACGGCCCGACGCAGACGCTGTGCAACCAAGGCTGCCCCGTGCGCCTCGGTCTCTGTCAAGAGGACGGCGAAACCGGCCTCACCATAACGGGCCAAGAGGTCATTGGGCCTGAGAATACCTCCATAGAGGGCCTGGGCCACCGTGCACAGGCAACTCATGCCCTCCTCCCTCCCATATCGTTCCTGGTAGTCAGTGAAATTGTCGATTTCCAGACACAGCAGGGTCAAAGGGGCGATGGCTCGCCCAGCCTGCCGCCATTCCTTGGCAAGATGGTCGATGAAATAGCGGTGGCTGAAAAGCCCGGTGTCGTGGTCAAGGGAGGAAAGCTCCGCGAGTTCCTGTTGCAGCACCTCGATTTCCAGCGTCTGGCGGTCAAGCTCTCGTCGCAGCCGACGCAATTCCACCATGACAGCAAGCCTTAGCCGCAGCAGCGGCAGTGCTACCGGCGCGGTAATGGCCTCGAACAGGCCAGGGCTGCCGCTCGTGCACGCCTCGGGAAGGTCATCCACGCCAGTACTCAGGTAAAGAAGCGGCACACCCCACTCTGCACAGGCGCGACATACCCTCTCCAGTCCGACAGGGAGGGCAGAGCGGCCATCAACAACGACAACCTCGACTGAACCTGCCTCAAGCTCCGCCAGAGCATTACCGCACCCGCCGCCACCAATCGGTTCAAGACCAAGCTGGCAGCCCGTTGTCTGGAGGTCCAAAGACAATTCACCTTCAGTGACAATGAGAAGACTCATTCGCATCAGCGCATCCTCCCTGATCCCGACAGCCGGAACTCCTTTTAAACCTTTCCACGCCCTCCTGGCGGCTCAGCATGTCGCCGCCGACGCTTCCTTGAACCTCTCAAGCAGATAGGCGACCATCTCGCCATCAGGGCTGTAGAGATTGAAACAATATCCGTCACTACCGCCCAAGCCGCCGGGAATCACCTCGCCCTGCCCCTGCGGATCAGAGATCATGTCGTGGTAAAAGCAGACCGACAGCCAGCGCTTTTCAGGATCATCATCGATAACGTCAACTATGGCGAAAAATTCCCGGTGAGCGCCATTCTCCCGCCAGGGTCGCAGCGAATAGCTCACCCCGGGACGGGCGAAAAAGCGCAAAACCACGCCGTTCATGGCCGCTAAGGTCTGATAGAAGGAGCGCAGGCAAACTGCCATCTCCGCCTCAGAACGCTCCCAATCGGCGATAAAGGTCTCGACTGCCGATTGCATCCCCTCTTGCTCGTCCATTCTTTCCTCTTCTGCCGCTGATATCCAGTCGTTGTTTGCCAATACTCGAAAAATAGTATAAATTTCGGCGACAGCAACTCTTTTTTCCGCGCCTTCCCCGGAGGCCCAATGCTCATCCTCACCTCGCCTTCCAAGACCCAGATAGACCACGGCCGCGAATACCCTGGTTGCTCCCAGCCGCTCCTGTCGAATAAAAGTAAAGAAATCATATCTTTGCTCAAAAAGATGAACAAAGCGGAAATCTCCCGGCTACTTGGTACCAGTGATCAGCTGACCGATACCAGCTACCGTCGCATCCAGGCCCTCAACACCAAGCCGACCTTGCAGAACGCTTGCCAGGCACTTTTCACCTTTCAGGGTGAGGCCTACAGTGCCATTGCCGCCGAGCGCTACGGCGACGAGGATCTCGATTTCGCACAGCGCCACCTCCACATCCTCTCCGCCCTCTATGGACTACTGCGACCACTTGACCTGATCCAACCCTACCGCTTGGAAATGGCAAGCAAACTCATCGTCGGTGACTGCAACGACCTTTATGCCTTCTGGCGGGGAGCGATCACCGAGACCATTAACGGGCTACTTGCCAAGGAAAAGGCGAAGCACCTCATCAATCTTGCCTCTATAGAATATTCTCGGGCCATCGACCGCCACACCCTGACAGTCCCCATGATCCCCATCACCTTCAAGGAGCACGTCGATGGCGGGTATCGGAGCGTCCCCATATACTCCAAAAGGGCGCGGGGCGCCATGGTGCATTATATAATAGTCAGACGTATCAAGGAGGCGGCCAGGTTGCAGGACTTTGACGAGGACGGTTACACCTTCGACCTGACAGGGTCGAGCGACAAGGAATGGATCTTCCTCCGTCGCTAAGGAACTCTGCACATTCGGCTGATTACAGGAGACACGAGGGGTCTGCGCCATCGACCAGTTGAACGATGAGCCTTACCACCTCAGGCACCGCCTGGGCGACCTCTGGGCTTAATCCATCGCCAAGACGATCGAAACAGCGACCCTCAATGCCAAGCAGGAGGGTCTTTTGGGGAATTCGTTCCGGGTAAAGGTGGGTGCCGATGGTTAGGGCCTCGCGCACGCCGATGCCGTGACCGCTCACCGGCCGCGCCGGTGCGTAGGGTAACTGGTCCCAGCGATGCACGGTGCCGGGAACCTTACCCAGCTGCACCCCATCAACAACCACGAGCAGGTCCTCGCCCTCAAGCGCTTCGAGGAGATCAATGCCCCCCAGACCGAGGAAGACAAGACGTACTCCTTCCGGCAGAACAAGCTTCTCCAGTTCCTGGTAGACGGCCCAGCCGACCCCGTCATCGGCAACGAGTTCGTTGCCGATACAGACGACCAGGACCCGTCCGCTCATGGCTGCGGTTTGATGCCGCTGAAGGCGAGGCTGAAGGTACAGGTCTCCCCGACCGTCAGGGTTTTCGGGCGGGCGGGATGGCCGCACAATTCGGCGACAATGCCAGCCAGATAGTAGTGAAACATCTGACAGATGGCGCTGTCGAGCTCCATCTTGCGATTGCGGCAGACGCTACCGATGGGACATTCATGGATCGACAGCTGTGCCTCGGCCCCCTTGCAGGCGGCGGAGATCTCCATCTGCTGGATGCGGAAGATGCGCACCAGTTCCTCAAGGGCAGCCGCCGGCGTTTTCTCCTCCATGTGCACCGGCATATTGAGTGCCATCTTGCGCCCGGCGGCGACCGCCAGGGAAGGGGTCGACTTGCCGACAAAGGTGGCAATGGTGTCGACTAACATATCAAGGAGAAAGGAGACCTCGGTAAAGGCCTTGCCGTAGTCCTCGCCGGTCAAGGTCAATTCGTTGTTGCCGATCATAAGAATCTCCCCATCCGTTGGCTGAACTCGATGTTGCGGTAAAAATTTTTCACCTGGTGATAGTTGCTGTGGCTAATCGCCCCTGAGGGACAAAGAAAGGCGCAGCTCAGGCAGGCGATACAGTTTTCCAGCGCCGTCACCTGGGCCTTGCCACTCTGCTCGTCGAAGGAAAAGCACTCGGTGGGACAGATATCGAGGCAGAAGCGGCAGCCACGGCAGGCCTTGTCGTTGATGGTCATCTCAAGCATGTCAATTCCTCCGTAATTCACGAACAACTCGGCCTTGCTGACGAATTTCCACCTTCATCGCCATGCGCCCGATGGCATGGGTGGAACAGGCCAGGCAGGGATCGTAGCAGCGGACCACGAATTCCAAGGCGTTGAGCATGGATTCGTCTTCCGGGCCTTTCATCAGGGCGTTGGCTCCTTCCTTGAGCGATTTGTTGATCACTGCGGTGTTCTGTTGGGTGGCAATGATCATGTTGGCGGCACGGACAATGCCCTGCTCGTCGATGTGATAGTCGTGAATGAGGGTGCCACGCGGTGCCTCGATATGGGCCACCCCACGCCCGCCCTTGAACTGTGCCGGCACCCGCGTCTCACCGCGCAGCTGGGGATGGTTGATCAACTCCTCGGCCCGCTCGCAGACATAGAGGAGCTCGATCAGCTTGGCATACATCTGTACCACCGCGTTGTGACAGGGGCGGCCATAGGTGGCGCGGTATCGCTCCAGCTCCGCTTGGGCTAAGGGAGTGGTGAAACCCTCGCCGACATTAAGCCTGGCCAGGGTGCCGACTCGGTACATATGTTCGCCGCCGCCATGGTTGACATACACCTCCTTGGCATAGGAATTACTCACCGCTCGCTCGACGAGGTGGTCAATATAGCGGTCAGCGGTCAATTCGGCACGTACCGTCCCCCCCTCGTCCATGGCACGGATGGTGCCGTCGTAGAGGTTGATCATGCCTCCTTGGTCCACCGTTCCCAGATACCAGCTCGGTACATTGAGGCCCTTGAGCAGTTGCGGATTGGTGTCGAGCAGGCGTAAGAGCAGCTCACGCACCGGGCCATTCAACTCGACCGCTAAGGCCTTGGCCTCGCCAGTGAGCTCACGCAGGCGTTGAAACTGACCGTCGCTGAGGTCAAAGGAGATACCCCCGGCCACCGCCGTCACTGGATGGATACCGCGGCCACCGATGGTTTCGTTGATCTTCTGACCGAGACTGCGCAGTCGCAAGCCCTTTTTGGTCAATTCCGGCTCGGCCTCGACCATGCCGATGATGTCCTGTTTGGCCGGATCACCGCCCAGCCCGAAAACCAGATCCGGCCCGGCAAGGACGAACAGCGACAGGGCGTGCGAATGGATGTAGTGACCCATGTACATGTATTCCCGCAACAACCGGGCTGCCTCGGGGATGACCACCCCGGCAGCGTTGTCGAGGGCCTTGGCCGCCACAAGATGGTGGGCGGTGGGACAAACTCCGCAGATACGGGCGGTCACCTGGGGCAGGGTATGGGCTTGCATGCCGATGAGAATGCGCTCGAAACCGCGCAACTCGTTGACGCAGAAGAAGGCCTCTTCGATTTTTCCCTGGGCGTCGCAGTCGAGGAGGATGCGGGCATGGCCCTCGATTCTCGTTACCGGATCGATTTTGATAGTCCTGGTCATGGTTGCGCCTCCCCTTCGGCTATCCATTTACGGATAAGAAATGTCGGTTTGTTGCCAATCATCTTGGTGGCCATGGCGTAGGCATACTGCGTCTTGGCCGTTTTTTCCAGATGGGTTTTGATGGTGTCGTAGGGAATCTTGGTGAGCCGGGCCATGCGCTCGCTGATCTCGGTGCGGATGTCGCGGGTCGGCTCAGTCAGCACCTGCATGGTCGGTCCGGCACAGCCGCTGCAGGGCATGCCGTGGTTGGGGCATGGGGCCAGACAACGGTCGAGCGTCACCGAGCCTTGACAGATATATCCCTGGCTAAGAAAGCAGGTGGCTTTGTCGGGCACCCCGGCGTTCTGTTCGGTAATGCTCTCCACCTCGGTCTTAACCATGGTGCGGCGACAGCCAGCACAGACGCTCTCCTTGCCGACTTTGGGGGCACGGTTCTCGATGAGCGAGCTCAAACTCTCAAAAATGAAATGGGCATGGGGCGGACAGCCGGGCAGGTAGAGATCAACATCAATGACCTCGTCGATGGGGGTGACCATCTTCTCCAGACCGCTGATCGAGTTGCCGGGGATGAAATCGGTCTTGGTGGTCGGGCTGTTGAGGTAGACATGGTTCATGATCTCTTCACGACTATGGGCGAGACCGGCCCCGTGCAGGCCGCCATAGACGGCACAGGTGCCAAAGGCGATGATGGTGCGGCACTTTTGGCGCATCTCGACAGCGGCATGGCGATCATGCTCGGTGCGCACCGAGCCGGTGAGAATGCCGATATCCGCCTCGGGATAGCCCTTCTCGTCGGTGAGTACCGGACACTTCTGGATTTCCACCTTCTCAAGGACGCCAAGAATCTTCTCGTGCAGGTCGACCAAGGCCACGTGGCAGCCGCCGCAATCGCACAACCACTCAGTATTCAATCGTATTTTATCACCGCTCATCATCTTCCTCACTATTATGGGGCAACTGTCTTGCTTATGCCTCAACCGTCAAGACCTTGAGACAGGCATTCTCCCCGGCATGGCGAATCTCCAGGGTGGTCTTCTTGCCCATGATCGTCTCCAGGGCACCGGCAAAGAAACCGTACATCATATTGCACAACGATCCCTGCTGTGGATGGCCGAAGCGCAACAGTGACTGACGGATCATGCAGTCGCGAAAGACCAGCAGCATCTGACGCTGCCCCTTATCGTTGACGGTGATCAGCTCCGGCTGACCTTTCGGCTGGAACGGCTCAAAGCCCCAGAGACAGCTGTTGGCCGCAAGGATTTGGCGCACCTCGCTGACCGCCTCGAGCAGATCATTGGTATGGCGAGCCTCAGCAGAGAATTTACGCCCGAGATTTCGACCAGCTGACATGGTCATGCTGTTGGCGCCACGCCCGAGAATCGGTTCCATGCCCGCCGACAAGGCGGCCATGAAGTTCATAGTCTCCTGCAATGTTCTTCGTTTCTTCAGTAATTCTTCCACCATGCTTCTCCCTGGTCAGAAGTGTTTGACGCAACCATCGAAACTCGGCAACGTTCGATTTCGATGAGAATTTTAATGAAGCGAAATAACTGCTTACGCAACCTTCCAACTATCATACCGAAAAATCGTACTTAACACAAGATCCAGCAAATAAAAAAAGTTCCCAGCAAGGAATAACTCTTGAAAGCTATTTGCAGTAAAGGTCAAGGCGGTGTGCCGACGAGAGGTTTCATCAACGGGTCCAGCCGTACTCGCCCACCAGATCAACAAAGCGTACTCCGGCGAGCAGGGTCAACGATTGCTGGCCGTCTATTTTTTCCAAAAGCTGCAGCACCTGCTCGTGTTGGTCGCCGACCGGCATGATCAGCCTCCCCGCATCGGCGAGTTGCGCGATGAGTGGTTCGGGGATTTCCGGTCCCCCGGCGGTAACAATGATCGCATCATAAGGAGCGAACTCGGTCCAGCCGAGGGTCCCGTCATCGAGTTTGGCACGGATATTATAGTAGCGTAATTTGTCGAAGACCCTGCGCGCTCCGGCCAGCAGGGCATTGAGTCGCTCCACTGTGTAGACCTGTGTGGCCAGTCGGGACAGTACCGCCGCCTGATACCCGGAACCGGTACCGATCTCCAGCACCTTTTCCCCTCCCTGCAGCCCCAGGGCTTGAGTCATCAGGGCCACCACATAGGGTTGTGAAATGGTCTGGCCGGACCCAATGGGCAGAGGGAAGTCGCCATAGGCCCGGGCCTGCATGGCATCATCGACAAAGAGATGGCGCGGCACGTCGTTCATGGCCGCCAAGGTGCGCGGGTCCCTGATATCACGACCAAGCAGTTGATCGTGCACCATGCGGGCCCGTGCCGTTTCAAAGGAATCGATCACTTCTTCTTCTCTTGCCAGGAAAAATCCTTCGCCCAACTGAGATCATCGGCGTCCGACAGGGAAAAATCGCAAGAGGAGGCCACGCCGTTGGTGAAGGTCACCACCACATGGATGAATTCGGGGGCCCCGAAGGTACTCCCCACCACCGGGGTCTTTTGCAGCATATTGGTGTTTTTATCTCGATAATGCCAAAGCTCGCGGCCCTGCTGATCCTGAGCCTGATCGTCAGGTTCGCCGAGAAAAATGACCACATCCTCCTTGGTCGACTTGCCCACCTGCACCAGGGCGACATCGGCGGCAAGATGTCGAACCGGTTTCATATAACAACCCGCCAGGGTGAACATGGCGAGCGTGACGAGAAGAAACGATTGCAGCACGGCAGTCATTGACGACATCTCCCAAGGAAAAAGTGGTGCGAGCTATGAGCGGAGAACTCCCCCTCTATAGCCTGAGAACCCCTTTTTTTCAACGGATAACTCTCGGCTTCGGCCGCCACCATGGCGCACCATCAGGTTTGCGGCCAAGCCGGCCGCAACATCACTCACCAATTACCCGGCCGAGGATGCGGTAATTTCGCTCCACCATGGCCAAGGGATCAACCACCAGCCCCGCCTGAATCATGGCGTTGTCATGGATCTTCCGGGCTACCTCGGTGGCAAAGGCCTCATCCTTTTCCCGCAGCGTGGCGAGCTTTTTAATCAGACCATTATCAGCGTTGATTTCCATCTTCTTCTTGGATTCCCCCATGCCGGGAAGACCATGCTCCTTGCGACTGGCAGCGAGAACCCGCTCCATCGACGAGGTCATATAGCCATCGGCGTTGACGATCATCGCCGGAGCGTCGACCAGGCGTTTCGACACCACAACCTCGGAAAGGCTCGATTCGAGGACCTTGGTCATCCATTCGGTCAATTTGCCAAGGGCATCGCGATCAAGCTGCCCGTCGCTCTTCTCGTCGGCCGCACCCTTGTTCTCCTCCTCGTCTTGAGCCAGGGAAAGATCAGCACGATCGGCCGAGACGAGTTTCTTGCCGTCGAACTCAGCGAGGTGGCTGAGGACGAAATCGTCAATAGGCTCAAGAGTATAGAGAATTTCTATATCCTTTTTGCGGAACATCTCGACATAGGGGCCGGCCTCGATCGCTGCCCGCGACGGACCGTTGATATAATAGATCTCCTTTTGCTCCGGGCTCATGCGCAGCACATAATCGGCCAGGGCGATGGGCTTGCCGGCATCCGCCTTGGAAGACTCAAAACGCAGCAATTTCCCGAGATCCTTTTGGAACTCGTAATCAGTGGTCACCCCTTCTTTCAGATAGATGCCGAAGGTCGACCAGAATTTTTCGTATTTTTCGGCATCGCGCTTGGCCTCTTCCTCAAGGTGCTTGATAAATCGCTTGGTGATGACCTTGCGCAGCTTGCCCACCAGGGCATTGTCCTGCAAGGCCTGGCGCGAGATGTTCAGCGGCAGATCTTCACTGTCGACCACGCCTTTGAGAAAGCGTAGCCATTCCGGCAGGATGTTTTTCGAGTGTTGGTCGATAAGGATGCGCTGGCAGTAGAGATTGACCCCGGGCTCCATCTTGCCGAAGCCGAACATTTCGAAATTCTCGGCGGGAACAAAGAGCAGGGCGTTGATCGCCAGGGGGGCATCGGCGGCAAAATGGAGGCGATACATCGGCTCGGACGCGGCGTTGCCGATGAATTTATAGAACTCGACATATTCCTCCTCCTTGATCTCGCCCTTACTTCTCGTCCACAGGGCCTGGACGGTATTGACCACCTCGCCCGCCAGTTTGATGGGAAAAGCGACAAAGGCCGAGTACTGCTTGATGATTGACTCGATCTTCCATTTTTCTATATATTCCTTGGCATCCTCTTTGAGCTCAATGATAATCTTGGTGCCGCGCCGCAGCCCCGGCATCTCGGTGATGGTAAAGGAACCGGCACCGTCCGATTGCCACTCGTGGCCCTCACTTTTATCCCAGGAACGGCTCTGTACCCGCACTACGTTGCCGGCCATGAAGGCCGAGTAGAAGCCGACTCCGAACTGGCCGATGAGGTTGACGTCCTTTTTCGCTGCCTCCGCCAGCTGGCTGAGAAAGGTGTTGGAACCGGAGTGGGCGATGGTGCCGAGATTGTGTTCAAGTTCTGCCCGGGTCATGCCAATGCCGGTGTCGGTGATGGTCAGGGTTGCGTTCTTGTCATCGAGCTCGATGGTGATCTCAAGCGGCACATGGCCGTCGAAGATATCGGTGACGGTAAGGCTCTCGTGGCGGAATTTCTCCAGGGCATCGGCGGCATTGGAGATCAGTTCACGGATAAAGACATCCCGCTCGGTGTAGAGGGAGTTGATGACGATATCAAGGAGTTTCTTGGTTTCTGCCTGGAATTCATAGGTCGTTGTATTACCGCTCATGGTGCACCTCTATCGTTGTCGAAGCTTGAGAAAGATGGCGTCGCGCCGGCTTTCCATTGATTTTTTCCGGAAATTCGGCGAAAATGGTAAGCATCGATGGTTCGCTGTCAAGAGATCCCCGACCCGCCCGCATCCGGCACCACATTGAACACAAAATCATGCAGATAATCGCCTTGGGCGACATGCACATGGCCACCCGCGAAGGTTGCTGCCATTGCCGGGCTCTCCAGCGCCGACCGATTGACGGTCACCATCATTAACTCCGTTCTTGATATCGATCTGCAATGAACAGCCACTATCACACTATCATCATCGGCGGCGGCCTCTCCGGTCTGGTCGTTGCCCATAAGCTCCGCCTGCAACGCCCAGGGCTCTCTTTAGCGATTCTCGAAAAAAGCGGACGGACCGGAGGAAGCATCGCCAGCCATTGCGATCAGGGCTATCTCAGTGAAATCGGCCCACACGGCTTTCTCGACAATTGTGCCGAGAGCAGAAGCATCCTCGCCGAAACCGGGCTTGACCGGGAAAAGGTCATGGCGCCGCTCAGCAACTTCGTCAGGTACGTCCTGCTGCACGGCCAGCTCAATCTGATTCCCCAGACCCCGGCGAAAATCCTGCGCGCCCCCCTCATCCCCTGGAGCGCCAAGCTGCGGGTGCTCGCCGAACTCTGGCAACCGGTGCTCGACGGCGAGCCGACCGTGGCCAAATGGGTGCAGCACCGTTTCGGCCCGGCCCTGCTGCCCTTTGTCGACGCTGTCTATACCGGCACCTACGCCGGCGATTTCGACAAATTGACCATCGACAGCGTTATGCCCGGCATACGTGCCCTGGAGAAAGAGTATGGCTCGGTGCTGCGCGGTGTGCTCGCCACATTCCGCGCCAAAAGAAAGGAACGAAGGGGAAAACCTGGCCTGACCATGCCGGCTATGACCAGTTTCACCAGCGGCATGACCCGCCTCCCCGAAAAGCTGAGCGAGCCGCTCTGCACCGGCCGCGACCTCTTTCTCAATACCACTGTCACCGCCATCGTTAAGGGTGGCGCCGGCTGGGTCATTGACAGCGACCGCGGCCCCTTTTCCGCATCACATCTGGTGGTGGCAACTCCGATCAACACCGCCCTAAAACTCCTCGGCCCCCTTGATCACAGGATTCCCCTGCGGCAAGTGCCCTCTGCCTGGCTGGCCTCGGTGGTACTCGGCTTTCCCGACACGGTGCAACTGCCGCCCGGCTTCGGTTACCTCGCTCCAGAGGTGGAAAAACGTTTTGCCCTCGGAGCTCTGTTCACCTCCAACATGTTTCCCGGGCGGGCTCCGGACGGCCATATCGTCTTGGAAGTACTGGTCGGCGGCCGCCGCCATCCGGAGCGCTTGGCAGAGGACGACCGCTCCCTGACCGCAAAGGCCTTGGCCGACGTGGGAAACATCCTTCACCTACCCCGGCAACCGTCCTATTGCGCGGTCCTTCGCCCGCAGGGCGGCATTCCTCAACTGGAGCGCCACTACCCGCAACTCCAGGCCTGGCGCGAGCAGTTTCTCGCCGAAAACGGCAATCTCTCTCTCTGCGGCTTCGGCTGGGACGGCATCGGCATCAACGACATGATCAAAAACGGCTGTCGCTGCGCCGCCGCTATCATCAGCAACGAGGCCACCATCAGGTCCCCTGCCGAGGTCAAGGGTATCTATTTCTAGGGGGATGCGAGAGCCCGCTGTGAAGTGTCGAAAGGGCGCGACGGGAGAACGGACCAGACCGCTCTCCCGCGAGGGGCTAGAGTTGCTTGACCTTGCTGGCGAGAATATCCACCTGGGCTGAAACCGCGGTGTCCCGCATTACTTGGGTGCTGACCGCCTTGATGGCATGCAGCACGGTGGAATGGTCACGGTTGAAGGCCCGACCGATATCGACCAGGGACTCTTCTGTATATTTACGCGCCAGGTACATCGCCACCTGGCGGGGAAAGGCGATGGCGCGCTTGCGGCTGCGGGAGCGAAGGTCTTCAAGGCTGACCTTGAACTGGCCGGACACCAGTTCGGCGATGGTGGCGGCACTGAGCACCTGACCGACACCGATGACCGAGGCCACCACCTCACGGATGAGATCCATGTCGACATGCCCACCCAACAGGCTGGCCCTGGCCCGAACGGCGATGAGTGCCGATTCGATCCTGCGCACATCGCCGCGCACGTTGTTGGCGAGGTAACCGATGTGCTCAGGGTTGAGAGTGAGATTACTGCCGTGTGCCTTCTTCTCGACAATGCGGAATCGGGTGTCGATATCCGGGGGCTTGATCGTCGTCACCAGACCGGAGGTCATCCGCGATGTTATTTCTCCATCAATGCCGACCAGATCACGGGGAGCCTTGTTGGCGGTGAGAATAACCCTCTTGCCACCCTTGATGAGGATGTCGAGGATGTCATTGAGCTCCTCCTGGGTCTTTTTCTTGCCAGTCAGGGCGTGGACGTCCTCGACCAGGAGAATATCGCAGTTGTCCTGATATTTCCGCTTGAACTGATCCATGCCATTATTCTGAATGCCCCGCACCATTTCTGCCGAGAACTGTTTGGCGGTCAGGTAGTGCAGTCTGGTCATCGGCGAGGCAGCGAAAATCTGGTGAGCAACGGCATGGGTCAGGTGACTTTTGCCGAGACCGGTTTCACTGTTGATATACAGGCAGGGGCCGACCAGGCCATCCATGTTGACCATGGAGCGGCAGGCCGATTCAGCGAGGATATTGCACTCTCCCACCATGAATTCATCGAAGGTATAGCGGGGATGAAGGGATCGGCTTTTCGAATTATTTTCGGGGAGATGGGGCAAGCGCAACGGTGTGCCGGCGATGCGTTTGGCAGGAACGTCTGGTTGCGGTAGAGAAGTTGCCTCACCGAGACTGACGCGGAAATGGCCGAGTCCCTCTTCCGCCATCTTGTCCTTGATAATCCCGAGATAGTTCTGCTTGACGTAGGCGCCGAAATAACGGTCTGGACCGGCCAGGTACAAACAATCATCTTTTACCTGAAGACACTCGATCGGCTCGATCCACAGCGAGAAGATGTTGGCTTCCAGCGACTCCCTTAAGCTTCCCTTGACCTTTTCCCAAACCATAGGAACCCCTTCCCCCGTGTCACAAAAAGCAAAAATCGAGCAAACGCAGCCATTGAGAGGAATTTCTCCAGCTCCTGACACCACCCTGATTTCCTCGCTTCGGCGGTGCCGCCAGCGAATCACGGCATCCCGCGACGATGGCAAGAGCGCATGGCCGCTGCGGTATTTTCAAGGCGGGAATAAACTCCACTTCCCGTTTGCCGTCAAAGGCGGTTGTGCCATATTTGGTATTGAGAGCGTATTGTTACACACAGACATCGCCATGCCGTGATTTCCCTGGCATGGCGTCGCAGGGGCGCTGCCAGCTCCTTGTTTTGCTGACCCTTGCCACCATTACCTGTTTCACCCACCAATTGGCTGTCTTAGCGAATTGTATACAAAGTTATCCACAATTTTATCTTTTTATTAAGCTCAATTTTAGTCGATTTTCTTGTCAATTATTATATTTTCCTCCATTTTCCACAATCTCTTCATCCTAGTCTCGTTATTTCGCGGCCTTTGCGGCACCAAGAAATATTTCCTCTTTTTTACCGATCACCTGGGTCGCGCCGCTCGCGCCAGGGTAAGGACTCGGACCTCCTCTGCTCCGTGGTGAAACAGGACCTTGGCGCACGCCGAAACCGTAGAGCCGGTGGTATAGACGTCATCGACAAGACAGACCACACCCGTAACCGACATTCCCGGCCGAATCCCGAAGGCACCGTCGAGATTTCGCCGTCGTTGCTGACCGCTCAAGGTGGTTTGCGCCGGGGTATTGCGGATGCGAATGAGGAGGTCCCGACAAACACCCGCATCTTTATCGGGGAAAAAGGCGTGGGCGAGAACAGCAGCCTGGTTCAAACCGCGCTGCCGATGACGGTGGAGATGAAGGGGCACCGGTACGATGACTCGACAATCGGCAAACTCGTCAAGCTTACACTCCGTGAGGAGTTCAACGATGGCCGGCAACACCGAAGTGTCGCCATGATATTTGAGTCTTCTTAAGAGCAGGGCGACGCTGTGTTCGTAGCGTAAGAGGGAACGGGCCAGGGTAAACGGCGGCGGTCTCCGCAGGCAGTCGCCGCAACGGTGGCTACGGTCTGCATCGCCCGCCAGTTCCACACCGCAAAGAGCGCAGAAGGGAGGCTTGAGGAAGACAAGCCTCTCCCGGCACGATGGGCACAAGGCCGAGACCGAGCCCGGCGCTAACCGTATTCGACAGACGGTGCAGGCAGGAGGAAAGAGCAACTGCCAGAGGCCGAAAAAGACGTTCTTTATTATCATCCTGCTCCTTTATCCCGTACACTTCCGTGCCGACGACCGCAGGTCCGCGACTCCCGTCGACACTCTGCCTCCATCTCCCCATCGTCCCATTGTCGATCGACGGCACCATGATACCCATGGTTTCCCACATTTTTCCCGCTAAGCTGCACGCAGCCTTTGCAATTGTCGAGAAACATGGCATAATAGCCGAGTTTCCCGACCAAATCGGCTTTTTCCCCCCGACAACCACTGGTTTTCTCGGGTGTTTTCAACCTTGACCACCGCTTCGCAGAGCTCGTCTGTGCATGGCTCTGCATATGACAGGGTCATCCTCTACATAGGTATCCCATGACCGGTTCGAGAAAAAACGTATGGCTTTATTCTGCCAAGGTGCTGCTTACCCCTAGCCTGGCCCTGATGTTGCTTGTCTTGTGCTCTACTTCGGTAGTGGCTGCAGGCAAAACCATCTTCCTCCCGCTCAAGGTGCAAAGCTCTGGCGAGCAAGAAACCTTGAAGAATTCCGCCGACCAGGCCCTGAACACGGTACTCAAGGGCTCAGCCATGGTCTTGACCCCTCGCCAGGAAGCAGAATCGCTGGTCGACTACCGTGGCACCTGGCCACCGGCGGCACCGCTATTGAAGGAACTGGCAGCCAAGACCGGCTCGGAGAACCTCGTCACCGGACAGTTGACCGCCATCGGCAACACCTTAAGCGTCGACCTCAAGCTCTTTGATCTCCTTGCTCCGGAGAATCCCAGATTCTTTTTCAAAACCGCCGACACCCTTGCCGAGCTCCCCAAGGTCCTCACCACGCTCGCCGGGGAAATCACCGCCCAGCTGGCGCGGGATTCGCTCATTGTCTCCATCGCCCCAGAGGGCAACAAGCGCATTGATTCCGGGGCAATCCTCAGCAAGATCGCCACCAAGGTTGGCGACCCCTACAGCCAGAACGGGCTGCGCAACGATTTGAAAGAGATCTTTAAGATGGGTTTCTTCAACGACGTGCAGATCCACATTACCGAGAGCGCAGAAGGCAAGAAGGTCGTTTTCCAGGTGGTGGAAAAACCGGTGATCAGTTCTGTGGTCTATGAAGGCACCAGCGAACTCAAAGAAGAGGACGTCAAGGCCGCCGCCAATATCAAAGAGAACTTCATTCTCAACCCGCCAAAGATCTCCAGCGCCGAAGAGGCCATCAAAAACCTCTACAAAACCAAAGGCTTCTACAATAGTACCGTTGTCTCAACCATCACCTACCCGGATGACCGGGGGGCAGTGGTCCGCTTCAAGATCAACGAGGGCAAGAAGATCTTCATCAAGGAAATCACTGTCGAAGGCAATACCACCTTCAACGACGACGAACTCCTCGACGAAATCGAGACCAATGAGAAATGGTTCATGTCCTGGCTGACCGACGCCGGCCTCCTCGACATGAACAAAATCCAGCAGGACGCTCAAAAAATCGCGGCCTTTTACAACAACGCCGGATTTCTCGAAGCAAAAGTCGGGGACCCGCAGATCAGCCAGAAGGAAGAATGGCTGTTCGTTAAATTCGTGGTCGACGAGGGTCCGCGCTTTCGCGTCGGAACGGTCGATATCAGCGGCGATATCGTCGGCGACATGGAAAAGATTCTCTCCCTGCTCACCATCCGCAACGAAAAATTTGTCAGCCGGCAGCTGATCAGGGACAACATCCTTGCCCTGAACGACTACTATTCCGAGTTCGGCTACGCCTTTGCCAACATCAAGCCGGTGATCAGCAAATCTCCTTCAGGAGATCGCATGGACGTAAACCTTAAAGTCAGTAAGGGCAACCTCGTCTATATCGACCGCATCACCATCAAGGGCAACACCCGTACCCGCGACAATGTCATTCGCCGCGAGTTGCGCGTCGCCGAAGGCGGCGTCTTCGACTCCAAGGCCATTCGTCAGAGCACCCAGGCCCTACAACGCTTATCGTACTTTGAGGAGGTGACGGTCACTCCGGAGCCGTCGCTGGACCCTGATCGCATGCATGTGGTAATCTCGGTTAAGGAAAAAAGCACCGGCACCTTCAGCATCGGCGCCGGGTACAGCTCCAGCGACCAGATGATTCTCATGGGACAGATCGCCGAGAACAACTTTCTCGGCCGGGGCGACACGCTGTCGTTGAGCGCCAATGTCAGTGCCAACAACTCCCGCTACAACCTCGCCTACACCAATCCTCACCTCAACGACTCGCAGCTGTCGTGGGGTTTCGATTTGTTTGACACCGAACGCGAGTACGACGATTATACCAAGGACTCCATGGGCGGCGGTGTCCGTATCGGCTATCCGGTCTTCGAAAAGTGGAGAATCCTTGGTAACTACAGCTACACCGACACCGATCTCACCGATGTCTCCGAGGACGCATCCTATATCATCCGCAATTCGGTTGATCTCCATATTACCAGCGCCATCAAGCTGTCTCTGATCCGCGACACCCGTAACAAACTTTACGGCGCCTCCGATGGCTCGCGCAATTCAGTCAGCGTCAAATACGCCGGTGGCCCCTTAAGCGGAGACGCCGAGTTCACCAAGGTCGAAGCTTCCTCCGGCTGGTATTTCCCGCTTGTCTGGAAAACCGTCTTTCATGCTAACCTCTCCGCCGGCCAGGTATTCGAAAACCAGACCGACAAGCTGCCGGTCTACGAACGTTTCTACCTCGGCGGGATGAACTCGGTGCGCGGCTTCGAATTTGCTAAGATCAGCCCCATCGACGAAGCCACCGGAGAGCGCATCGGCGGTGACAAAATGTGGTACACTAACGCCGAATTCGTCTTCCCGCTCCTCGAAACCCAAGGCCTCATGGGCGTAATCTTTTTCGACAGCGGTCAAGTGCTCAATGACGACGACGATTGGGGACAGAGCAACGAAGATATCAAGATGGCCTCGGGACTCGAAGTGCGCTGGCTCTCGCCGATGGGCCCGCTGCGTCTAGTCTGGGGATATAACCTCGACCCCCAAGAGGGCGAGGACGACTCGGTCTGGGATTTCAGCGTCGGCGGGGTCTTTTAGGGCCTTCGCACCGTTTCGCACACCTCTACGACAGCCGGTTATGCTCCGCATAACCGGCAATTTTATTGATGACTGCCAGCTCTTTTCTCTCTCGCTGCCCCAACGGGGGGCGAACTGTTGTCTCTGGACTGCGTGGCGCTGCCCCGGCCTGGTTCACCGCCCTGGTCGCCACCCAGGGTCCGTGCTGTCTGATCGTTCCCGATGAACATCAGGTGGCGGTCTTTGAGCAGGATCTGCGCCTTTTCACCGACCTCCCGCTGCTGCCCTACCCTGGGCACGAAATCCCCCCCTACACCCCGCTGTCTCCGGACCAACGCATCGCCGCCAACCGCCTTTCCGCCCTCTATCGCCTCAAGACCACCGGCCGCGGCATCCTCATCGCCTCGATCGAGGCGCTGCTGCGTCGGGTCATGCCGACGGCGAAACTGCTCGCCAGTGCCGAATATCTGCTGGCCGGCGAGAGTTGTGATCGTGATGACCTGCTGCGAAAACTCCACTACCTCGGCTACGAACAGGTCTCCCTGGCGCAATCGGTGGGAGACTATTCAGTACGCGGCGGCATTGTCGACGTCTATCCGCCGCCCTTTCTCCTCGACGATGGAAACCTCCACGACGGTCCGGTACGGCTTGATTTTTTCGGCGACACCATCGAATCGCTCCGCACTTTCGACCCCTTCAGCCAGCGTTCCGTGGGTGAACTGGCCGAGGTGACGCTGCTCCCGGCCACCGATATTCTCCTCGCCGCCAACGACCCGGAGGGATGGCGCCAGGGCGCTGCCCTTTGCTACCAATACGGCAACAATCTCGACTGGGACAGTGAAGAGACCGCCCGCATCGCCGAGCGCATCGCCAACGGCCAGCGCTTTGCCGGCATGGAGTTCTTCCTTCCCCTCTTCTACCGTGACCACCACGGCCCCAGTTCAGCAGTCCTCGATTTTCTCCCTAAGGAGACCACCGTGGTGCTGGTCGACCCGGAAGGAATCATGCAGAGCCTTGGCCTGGTGCTGGAGCGTATTGGCCACAACCACCAGGTGGCGGTGGGAAAATCAAGTCCAGCCCTCCCCCCCAGTCAGGTGTTTCTCGACAAGGAGGAACTGCTTCATCGCCTTGACAGCTTTCGCCAGTTGCGGCTCTCCGACTTCGCCGAGCAAGATGAGCAGACACTGAACGTGACCTGTGCCAACCACCTGCTGCTCAAACAGGAAATCGCCCTCAAGCGCGCCAAACTGGGGATACTGGCACCTCTCTCGGAGCAGATCGAAGCCTGGCGACAACAAGGGGATTGCACCGCCATCTGCTGCCGCTCCCCGCGTCACCGCAGGAACCTGGCGGAGCTGCTCGGCAAGTATGGCCACCACCTCGAACCTCTCGCCGATCCCCTTGATGTGGAAAGGCTCGCCGGCGGCGATAGCGATACGCTCT